>NZ_JBEXHZ010000010.1:0-221427 GCF_040608315.1 Streptomyces sp. NPDC005195 | reverse complement strand
AGATCTTCGCGCAGGTCGCGCGGCCGGTGGCGGAGCCGATGACACGGGGCGCCTGGCTGGCGGGCTGCCGTCTGGCGGCGATCGACGGCGTGGTCCGGGAGGCACCGGACAGCCCGGGCAACCGTGAGGCTTTCGGCGTCAGCGGTTCGGGGAACTACGCCTCGGCGTTTCCGCAGGTGCGCATGGTGACGCTGACCGAATGCGGATCGCATGCGCACCTGGACGCGGAGATGGACGGGATCCGGACGCCCGAACAGGCCCTGGCCAGGCGCCTGTTCCCGCGTCTGGAGCCGGACATGCTGGTGCTGGCCGACCGCAACTTCTACAACTTCGCCGGCTGGACAGCCGCTTCGGACACTGGCGCTCAGATGTTGTGGAGAGTCTCCACCCAGCTGCGGCTCCCGGTCCTGGCCACCCTGGCCGACGGTTCGTACCTCTCGGTCGTGCACGACCGGTCGGTGCGGGCCGGGGCGCGTCAGCGGTTGCTGGAGACGGCCGCGGCCGGCAGCGTTACTGATCCGGCCCTGGCGCGGATCGTGCGGGTGGTGGAGTACGAGGTCACTGACCGGGGAGTGGACGCTGAGCGCGAGACGGTCTGCCTGATCACCACACTCCTTGACCCCGGGCGGGCCGAGGCGGCCCGACTTGCCGCCGCCTACCATGAGCGCTGGGAACACGAAACGGGGTTCTCGCAGATCAAGCGCTACCTGAGGGGACCCGCACAGATCCTGCGCTCGCGCAGTCCGGACATGGTGCGACAGGAGCTCTATGGATATCTGCTCGCGCACTACGCGATCGTCTCCCTGATCTGCCGGGCCGCGACCGAGGCCGACATCGATCCTGACCGGGTCAAATTCCTGCGCACCGTGCGTCTCGTCCGCCGCCAGGTCGCCGACCCGGCGGCTTTCCCCCCCTGCCCGCCCCAGTGACCCACTCGCCACCTTCAAGCGTGACATCACCACCCGCCGCAACCTCAACTCGGCGCGCAGAAACCGCAGTTACCCCCGCGTGGTCAAGAAGGCGCTACGCAGCCGCTATCGCACCAAGAAGCCGACTGACCACGGCACCCGACACGACGGACCGCCAACCATCAAGATCTACAACATTCCGGCAGCCACACCATGATCATCACAAGCTAAGTGGCATTGCCTTGAGACGGGTCAGGTCGTCCCCATGGCCGTGCATCCCGGTGTTGTAGGAGTCGACGGCATGATTGAGGCGTCCCGTGTCGATGTTGGAAACGAACTCCGCTGCCAACCCAGGGAGTTCACCGAGCTTCTCCAGCGCATCCATGACCCCTTTCGCGGCGAAGGTCTTCAGTGCGGCGTCCTTGTAGACATCAGTGATCGTGGACCTGATCTTCGTCACCTCGGCGCCGGCCCCGTCGCACGCGGTCGCGACAGCACGTGCGGTGTCCTGGAGGACATCCAGCGCGGGCTGCTGCCCTTCCTTGTGGGCCCACTTGTAGCCGTGGTGCTCCTTCCCCCAGTCCGACGTTCCCCAGATCGCCGAGCAGAACTGCTTCATCGCGCTCTGCCACTCGTCGTGGCCCGGCGCGGTATTGGTGATGTAGGCGATCGCGTCGTCGAAGGCGGCCGCGGACTTCCTGGCATCCGTACAGGCCTGGCGCCAAGCCTGCGCGATCTTGGGAAGGTCGACGTCGTCGCCGCCGGGCGTGATGTCGGCGACCTTCCCGTGCTGCAGCACGTACTTGAGGACCGGGCGCAGGATGTGGTCTCCGGCCCAGCTCACCACTCCGGAGACGTCGTCGACGATCGCGTTGCCCCAGCCGTCGTCGGCGGGCGCGCCGCCCCAGCCGAGTTCGGCGACGGGGCCGCCCGCGCCGGACTTCTTGAGGACGGCCGGTGGGCTCTTCTTCACCACGGCCGGGGTCAGGACGTTGGTGGCGTGCTCGGCTTCCGCGTAGTTGTTGGCCGTCACCGTGAGGCCCACGGCAGCGCCGCCGACGCCCTCCGTGGCCCTGTCCCACACCTCCAGGAAGAGAGCGGCGGTCTCGGCGTACGCCTTCGCGAAGGCCTCCGGGCCGGTCCCGCACCCCGCCGCGTGCGGGTACCCGTCCAGAGTGTCGACGAGGCTCCTGGCCCGGTCCGCGAAGTCGTACTGGGCGTTGCGCAGCACGTTGGAGGCGTAGTACACGTGCTGCGGCTGGACGTCGAAGCCGATGGCGCTGCCCGGCGCGGCGGGCTTCATCGCCGCCAGTTCCTCCGAGCGCCGGCGCCGCGCCGAGCCGGTGTCCTGCTGCGAGACGTCCTTGCCCTGGGGGTCCTTGAGCGAACCGGGAGAAGGGGCAGGTGTCGTCCCCGGGACGGACGATCGCGCGGGCGGCGAGCCGGGGCCCGGGACTGCCGGGGGCGTGGTCGACGGCGATGCCGCTTCCCCTGATGCGTTGCGGAGTCCCGTCATCGCGGATCTCCATGCGGCGTCTTCACGTCGCGTCGAAGGACCAGAAGAGACCGATCTCCGTGTCGGTCACCGCGATCAGACCAAGATCCCAATCGTACTGGGAGACGGGCGTGCAGCCAGTGATCGCCTCGTAGAAGTCCGGAGCATTGACATCGCCGCCGGGGCTCGCGCTCGGGTGACCGGCATTCGTGTAGAAGGAGGTCCCTTCCGGAAAGCGGGACAGGATCACCCGTGCCTTCCGCTCGAGTTCCGCCCGCCGGGCCTCGAAGCCGTTGCGGGCACGTTCCTTGGGAACACTCAGCCACGTCGTGGACAGCACGACGAGCAACCTCTCCACCGACATCCGGGGAACCGTCCACAGACCACGCCGCCACGCCGCCACGCCTTGAGGATCGGCAGGTGGCGGGACGAAGGGGAAGAACGTGTCCTCCAGGCGCTCCTCCTCGCCCTCGTCGGCGTCGAGCCATCTCCAGGACCTCGGATCCGCCACCTCCCGGCGCATGACTGCCGCGGCGTCCCGCACCCAGTCCTGGTGTGCACGGGGTCCCACCAACACGTACGAGTAGCGCCGCTCGTACATGCTGAGCGCCTCGGCCCAGGTCCCGGCGTCCAGCGTCGGCATCGCGGCTCCTTTTGACGGTCGTGTTCGGTGAGGGCACAGGGCGAGGGAGCAGCCTATGCGGGCCTGATCGGGCCCTACTCGGGCATGGAGGTGACCACCACGAAGGGCGGATGGAGACCGGGGTCGTATTTGAGGCGGGTGGCAACACCGTGCGCGTCGACCACCGGGGTCGCCCGGCCGTTGACCACCCTGGAGGTGCGCCCGGTCACCGGGGCCACGGACAGTGGACTGTTCGCGGCCGGACCCACCGCGCTGACCTCGAACACCTTGCTCGGCGGGTGGGGAGGCGGCCCGGTCGCCAACCACGCGTCGATGTCGCCGCTCTTCTGCCGGATGCAGTACTGCGTGTACTTCTGGGCCGAAGCCAGGTCGACAAAACTCGATGCCGCCGGGATCTTCGGCTCGCCGTTCCCCTTGGCCTGGTCGCGCAACCGCTGCAGGAGTTGGGCGTCAGTCTTGCCGACGTGCTTGTCGATGGTGTGACCGCCGCCCAGATCCTCGGCCATCGCCAGATCGATCGTGTACTTGTACGGGAACGGGTTCTTCCCGTTCAGCAGCTTGTGCTCGTTCTTGAACTCGTTCATCGAACGGCCACCGAAGGCTTCGGCTCTGGCCTCCTCGGCTCTGAACGTGGGCGCGCTTCTGAGCGCCTCGTCCAGTTCCCACTCCAGCTCGAGGAGTGCGCCGGCCGCGTCACTGAACTTCTGCTGGTAGATCCCGACGGCCTGGTCCGCGGCCACCCGGTCCATGTGCTGGCGGAAGGTCATGACCAACTTGCCGAACATGGCGCTGCCGGCGAGTTCGAGCAGCTCCAGCGGGTCAAGCCCGGTCGTCAGGTCCGCCACCATCCCCTTCGCCGCCGTCCTGGCCAGGTTGGTGGTGGTCTCACGGCAGGTCCTCGCCACCTGGGCGAGCTCGTCGCAGGTCTTCTGGATGGTGTCGGCGGTGTGGTGCAGGACTTCCAGAATCGGGCGGCGCTGGGCAGGTGGCACGGTCCCCGAGGTCTTCCAGCCGCGACCGCCCTGCTGGGCGATACTGCCCCGCGCGTCACGGTTGCGGCCCCAGGCGGTGGTCCCCCAGATCACCTGGCAGAACGACTTCATCGCCCCCTGCCACTCACTATTTCCCTGAGGGTCGGTCAGATAGCTGATGGCGGACGTGAAGCTGTCGCCCGCTGCCAAGGCCGTGCTCCCGGCCTGGCGCCACGCGGTAGCCATCCCCTTCAGGTCGCCCTCGCGAGCGCCCGGAGTGATCTCGTGGGTCTTGCCAAGGTTGAGCCCGTACTCGATGGCCGGCCGGATGACGTCCGCGAGAAAGTCCGGAATCTCGCCGAGCGCCCCGGAGATGGCCGAGGAGTCGGCGTCCTCGCCCGTACCGGTCCACCTGATGCCGTTGATCCTGCCGTAGTCGGGCTCCTTGTCGATGACGGCCGGGGGTATGCGGCGTGGCGGTGGCCCCTGCATTCCGCGCGCGAACCAGTCCGCCGCCCGGTAGTTGTTGGCCGTCACCGTCAGCCCGACCGCGACACCACCGACGCTCACCACGCTGGTTGCCCAGGTCCTGATGAACTTCTCGGTGATTCGCGTGTAGACGTCGGCGAAGGAGTCGGGACCCCACCCTTTCCCCGCCGACTGGCTGTACTGATTGAGCGCCTCGACCAGTTGGGTGGCGCCCTTGTCGTAGTCGAACTGTCCGTCACGCACCACCGCGGACGAGTAGTACAGGTGCGGTGGCTGCACGTCGAACCCACCGCCGCCGCCGGGAGGCGACGGCTGCAACTGGTCCCGTTCCTGTTTGCGTTCGGCATCGCTGGGACGGTGGGTCATCAACCCGCCCCCCAACCCCGCAGCACCGCCCGGTGTGCCGCCGCGTAGTTGGTGTGGCCGGTGGTCACGTACGTGTGCAGCCATTTCTGGGCCGCCTGCAGGTCCTGGGCCGAGCGGTCCCACTCGTCGAGTTTGTCGACGAAGACCTCTCGGGCCTCGCCTTCCCAGGACAGAACGACGGGGACGGCGCGGTCGTAGAGGTCGTCCAGTCGGCTGTTGAGCTTCCTGAGGACGTCCTCGAGCTCGGCGGCCGCCTCGTGAAGGGTGGTGAAGGAGACGGCTATGTGGTCGTCGTCGGCATCTCCGGGCTGCATGGCTCCCCCGTGCGTGAACGGTGCTTCGTGGTCCGTGCGAGGTCAGAGGGCGTCCAGGCCGCTGCCCGGGCGCGCGGGCGGGGTCGGCGACGCGGTGTCCGGGTTGGGCGTGGAGAGGCGGTCGACCTCGCTGCCCATGTCCACCCGGATCCGGCGCATCTGCTCGACCACGGCCAGTTCCTGTTCGGTGAAGCCGTCCCGGCTCAGCCGCACGGCCTGTTCCAGGTGGTTCATCACTTCGCGGATGCGCACCGTGTCCTCGGTCGCCGCCCGGTGGAACTCCCGGTACGCCGTCGCCGCCTGGCCCCGCCAGCCCGCCTCGACGCGGTCGACGATCGCGTCCATGCGCCTGGCTTGTCGGTCCAGGTGGTCCCGCATGTCGCCGAGGTCGCCGGCCAGCTTCGTCAGATCCTCGTGGGAGGCCCGCAGATCCCTTGGGCCGCCCTGATGGTCCGTGCGGTCACTCACGCCGACCCCCGTCGCGTCAGTCCGTCAACTCGTGTGTGCGTATGGGTGACCCTAACAACTCACGCCCGACCCACCCGCCTCACTGCCCCAGTCGACGCCCTCCGTCCAGGCCGGGTCGGCGTACAGGGCCGTGTTCGAGGCCAGTTCGGTGGTCGCCGGGCGTGCCGTGGCCGCCGGGACCGACGAGGTCACCGTGGCCGCCGGGACCGACGAGGTCACATGTGGCCGCCGGGACCGACGGGGTCGCCGGGAACGACGTCGCGCCCGCGGCGGCCGTCACCGTGTTCGGTACGGGTGTCGCCGCGAGCGCGGTGAGAACAGTGGCGTCCGGTCTCCATGCCGGCCGGGGATGTCAGCCGAAGCGGCCCGCCACGTAGTCCGCCGTGCGCTGGTCCTCAGGAGTGCCGAAGATGTGTTCGGTGTCGCCGTGTTCGACGATGCCGCCGGGGGTGCCCTGCTCGGCGAGGAAGAACGCGCACTGCTGGGAGACGCGGGCCGCCTGCTGCATGTTGTGGGTGACGATCACGACGGTCACCTGGCCCGCGAGTTCGTGGATGGTCTCCTCGACCCGGCGGGTGGACGTGGGGTCGAGCGCCGAGCACGGTTCGTCCATCAACAGCACCTGGGGACGCACGGCCAGGGCGCGGGCGATGCACAGACGCTGCTGCTGGCCGCCGGAGAGCGCGCCGCCGGGCTGGCGGAGCCGGTCCCGTACCTCTTTCCACAGGCCCGCCCTGGTCAGGCTCTCCTCGACCAGCTCATCCTTCTCGCGGCGGCCGACGCGGGTGCCCGTCAGACGCAGGCCCGCCACCACGTTGTCGTAGATCGACATGGCGGGGAACGGATTGGGCTTCTGGAAGACCATGCCGATCCTGCGGCGGGCGTCGGTCAGGCGGCGCTCGGGGGCGTAGATGTCCTCGCCGTCGAAGAGCACCTCGCCGCCCATCGCGGCCGCGGGGATCAGCTCGTGCATCCGGTTGAGCGTGCGCAGGAAGGTCGACTTGCCGCAGCCGGAGGGGCCGATCAGGGCGGTGACCTGCCCGGCGGGCATGGTGAGGGAGACCCGTTGCAGTACCTGGTGGCTGCCGAACCAGGCCGAGACGGACCGTGCCTCGAGCGTCGCGGGCGCGGGGGCGCCCGGTGCGGACGCCGGGGGCGCCGCGGCCGGGATCGGCGGCAGCAGCACGGTGTCGGCCACGGTGGTGCGGGTCGGGGTGGTCTCGGGTGCGGCGCTGTCAGGCGCGGCAATCGCATCGGTCACGTCGGGCACCTCATGGCGGGGTCGGGTCGAGCGGTCGGTCGGTCGGGCAGGCACGCGGACGAGCCGTCGGGCGGGCGGGCGGGTCACGTCAGGTTCGGGAGCAGTTCGGTGGTGCGGACGGCGACCTCGAGGCCCAGGACCGCGACGACCGGTGCGAACACGATCCACGTCTGGTGCCGGCCCCAGCGGTGCCAGGTCCACACCGCGGCGACGGCGACGGCCACCAGTGCCTGGAGCCACATGACCAGCGGCCACGGCACGCCGGAGGGGTGGGCGAGGGGCTGTTCGGACTCCGGGAGCGTGCCGGAGCGGATGACGGCCGCCGGGGTCTGGGCGGCCGTGGAGATCAGGTCGGCGTCGACGCGCAGCACCCCGCCGGGCATGAAGTGCGGGCCGGTGGCCGTGACGAGGACCAGGCGGCCCTTGCCGGAGGCCACGGGGGTGGCGGCCGGGTCGCCGGCCCGTCGTACGCCGAGAACCTGGTACCTCGCCTTGCCCTGGCCGGTGGTCACGGTGAACGTGTCGCCCGCGGCGAGCTCGTCGAGGCTGCCGAAGGGCCCCCCGTACGCGGCCGCGCGGCCCATCAGCACGCTGGTGCCGGACTGTCCGGGCAGCGGGGTGTCCCGGCGGTGGCCGGGGCCGTCGGTGAGGACGCCGGAGTCGGTGCCCTCCAGGACGACCTGGTGGATGTGGGCGGCGGGGATGTCGATGAGCGCGACCGGGGTGCCCGGTGCGAGCAGGTCGCCCTGCTGGTCGGTCTGGGCCACCGGGGCGGTACCGAGGGCGAGTCGGGTGCGCAGTGCGTCGTACGAGGCGTGCTGCGCGGCCCGTTCCTGGATGCCGCTGACGAGCAGCAGCTGCGCGGTGAGGCCGAGCAGCAGGGCGGCGAGGGTGAGCAGGCCGCCCCGGGCGAGGTGCCGGACGGCGGTGACGCCTCGAACGCCCAGCCGCGGCGCGGGGGTGGTGAGCGTGGTCTGTACGGCGACCGTCACGGCGACGCGTCTCCTTCCATGGCTTCGTCGGTGGGACCGCCGGGGAGACCGCGGTCGCGGTCTCCCCGGCGGGTCGTACGTCAGGTGGACTTGATGGTGAAGTTCGCGCCGTTCTTCGAGTTCACCGTCGAGGAGCCGACGTACCACACGTGCATGGTGTGCTTGCCGCGGCTCAGCTTCGGCAGCGTGAGGGTGAGCTTGCCGCCGCTCAGCGTGCCGGTGGCGATCACGCGCGAGCCCTCGTAGACGCGGACCGTGCCGGTGGGGGTGGTGCCGGTCGTGGTGACCTTCACGCTGACCTTGGCGCGGCTGTTGTGGCTGACCGAGGCGGGCGCGGTGGTGCTCACGGACGCCGTCGCCTTGGTGATCGTCAGCTTGGCGGTCGTGGACGACGTGTTGAGCTTGCTGCTGCCGCCGTAGGACACCGACAGGTTGTGCGTGGCCACCTTGAGGTGGTTGGACAGGCCGATGCTGACCTTGCCGGAGCTGTCCAGGTTGCCGGTGCCGAGCGTGGTGGAGCCGTCCTTGACGGTCACCTTGCCGCTCGGGACGACGCCGCGCGAACCGGTGACGGCGACGACGACCTTGGGGGTCTTGCCGTACGCGGTCGTGGCGGCGGTGGCCTTCACGGAGCTCGTGTACTGGACGGCGCCGGTCCAGGAGGCGGCGGAGCCCGTGCCGTTGAGGTTGGCGGCGGAGACCGAGGCCGTGTAGGTGCCGAGGGCCAGGCCGGTGAAGCTGTACGACGTGGTGGTGGCCGGGACGTCCTTGACGGCCACGACGGCGCCGTCCGAACCGGTCAGCGTGACCCGGTAGTCGGTGACGGGCAGCGCGGGCGCGGGGGTGGGCGCGGTCCAGGTCAGCTTCAGGCTCGCGTCGCCGGGGGTGGCCTTCAGCGCGGGCGCGCTCGGCGTGTTGACGTCGATGCTCGACACCTCCAGGCCGCCGAGCTTGGCGTGCCTGGCCGGGTTGACCGAGCCGTTGTAGGTCTCGTTCAGGAAGCCGAAGTCGGCGATGACCTTCTCGGCGGTGTCGGAGGCGAGGGCCGCCTCGTGGGTGCCGCTGGTGACGAAGACGTCGTACACGGCCTTGTCGAAGAAGATGCCCGCGGGGTCGATCGCGCGGCTCGGGACGACGTTGTAGACGTCGCGGCCGAAGGTCGCGTTCTCGAAGTAGCCGGCGACCGGGGTGAGCTTGCCGTTCACCGTCGTCACCGGGCTGGAGACACCGGTGTCACCGGGCAGCTGGACGCCGGCCAGGTGCGCGCCGGCGGCGACCGCGGCCTTGCTGTAGTCGGGGGCGATGCCGTTGTTCTGGGCGATCCAGCTGCCCACGGAGAACGGCACGAGCGCGCCGTCCTCGGTGAGCGCGGCGTTGGCCTGGTTCTCCTGGACGGTCGGGATCTCCGAGGAGACCGTGGTCTCGGTGAGGCCGATCGCCGCGAGGAAGAACTTGCGGGTGCCGGAGCCGGCCTGCGGGAGGACCGCGTGCAGGGTCTGGCCGTTCAGCACCTTCAGGCGGGTGTCGCCGGCGGTGTAGATGTCGTGGAGCTGGTCGACCGTCAGGGTGTCGAGGGCCGAGCCGCGCACGGCGACGCCCACCGCGTCCCGGGCGAACGGGATGTAGGTGAGGGTGGTGCCGGAGGTGCTCGGACCGCCGGAGGAGCGGGCGAAGTCGACCTGTCCCTTGACGGAGACACCGGTCGCGTTCGGGAACTTGTCACCCGTCAGCGACATGCTGAGGGCGGCGCGGCCCGGGCCGGACCCGTTGGGGCGCAGGAAGGCCGGGCCGCCGGGGCGGGTCTGGATGGTGGTGGCGGCGCCGGCGGGGGCGAACGCGTCGTACGAGGCGAGGCCCGCGTCGCCGGCCTTCACGGCGGTGTCGGCGTAGCTCTTGCCGTTGACGGTGTCGCCGGCGAGGGCGTTGAGGACGTCCTGGGTGGTGTCGGAACCCACGCCGACAAGCTGGCGGAAGGTCCCGGCGGGGGTGGGGTCGGCGGAGGCCGGGCTCGCGAGAGCCAGCGTGCCGGACACCACGGCTGCGGCGACCATGGCCGCGGTGAGGCGCATTGTGCGCATCGAGGTTCTCCTGTGTGGTTCGTCGGTTGTACGGCGGTTCTGCGTGGTGGATCTGGCAGGGTGGGGGGTCATGCCGTCCGCCCCGACTGCCTTTCGGGGCGGACGGCGGTCTGTGGGGAGCCCTGGTCCGGGTGGACCCGGGCTCCGTCGCCGTGAGGCGCGGACCCGGCGGACCGGGCCCTCTCCTCGGAGGGCCTCAGCCCGGCAGGCCCGGCCCCGTGGTGCGGGGGTGTGGGCCCCGCAGGGCCCGGCCCCGACTGCCAGGGGCCGCGGCCCGACCGGTCGGACGCTCCGGCCCGGTGTGCCCCGCTCCTCGTCCGTGGGCCCCCGCTCGGGGGTCCCGGCCTTCCCGCCCGGAAGTGGCGGCTCCGGGGGGACGGGGCACGGGGCTCAGCCCCGTCTCGGCGGCAGCAGCGCGCGCAGCCGTTCCGGGAGGACCGGGGCGGGGATCGTCAGGGCGCGGCCGCCGGGCAGCGGCACGCGCAGCGGGAAGCGCAGCCTGCCGCCGCCCGCGAAGGGCGCGCCGAGACCGGCCACGGCGCCGAGTGCGGCGCCGACCGGGACGGCGTAGCGGAGCGAGTTCGCGGGGTCGGCCGGCGTGGTGCCCTGAGCCGTGGTCTCGACGGCCTTCCCACCGTCGTACGAGGGCGCGCCGCTGGGCGTGGGGCTCGCGCTCCCGCCACCGGACGCCGCAGCGCCGGAGTCGGGCGCGGTGCCGGTGCCGCCCCCGGTCGTGGTGCCGCCGGAGTCGTCCGTGCCCCCGGTGCCGCCGGTGCCGCCGCCCGAACCGCCGGACGTTCCGGAGGACCCGCCGTCGGTGGCGGACGGCCCGGTGTAGTGGACGAGGGCGTCGGCGGCGTGGGTCGTCTTCGCGCGCTGCGCCTTGGACAGCGGGGCGTAGCCGGCCGGGAGCAGGCCCGGGTCGGCTCCCGGCGCCTGCCCGGCGCCTGCCACGTAGGTGAGCAGGGCCGCGTAGTCCTTACGGGCGGCCGCGTCGAGCTTGGCCGGGCGTACCGCCGCGTACACGAGCTGCGCGAGCGGGTACGCGCCCTTGGCGGTGGCCTTGGCGGGGGTGATCTCGGCCGCGTGGGCGCCGGACGCGGAGGACGCGGCGGCGGTGAGGGACGCGGTCGTGGGCGCGACGAACGTGCCGGCCGTGTTGCGCAGCCGGGCGGTCTGCAGGCCGTAGCGGACGGCGGAGGCCGCGTCCGTGACCGTGATCACGAACCGGGAGCCCACCGTCTGCGGGCCGGGGCTCTTGTACGCGGGCGGGCTGGCCAGCGGGTCCCAGGTCGCCTTCCACAGGCTGTCGGCGCGACGGGTGTGCAGGGCGCCGGAGTGCATGTCCGTCACATACGGGTGGAAGTCGATCATGCACTGCTGGTTGTCCTTGGTGGCGCCGGAGTTCGGCGGGACCGTGCACCAGGGGTCGCTCTTGGGATACGTGTCGGTGGCCGCCGGGTCGAAGGGGAAACCGGTCGGGTTCAGGTCCGCGTTGGTGCTGAAGTACGGGTTGACGCGCATGCCCCAGTCGTCGGACACCCCCGCGAGGAAGCCGCGGGCCTCCTTGTCGGAGATGATCCACTGCCAGACCGCGCGGGCCGAGTCGGTGCGGCCGAGCGAGGTGAGCAGGTCGGTGTCGGTGGCCGGGGTCTCGGGGACGGACAGTTCCGCGAACTCGGGGTTGAGCGCGAGGAACTCGGGGTCGCTCGCCAGGCCGGCCGGGTTGCTCTTCGCCCAGCCGTAGCCCTTGGCGACGGTGGAGCCGAGGACCGCTCCCCAGGGGGAGTTGCGGTAGGACTCGGTGAGCAGCTTGGCGACCAGCCGGGGTGTGAGGTCGATGGAGTCGACCTTGGTTCCGGCGAGGCGGCGGGTCGCTTCGGAGGCTCCTGCCCTGGGTCTGCGTTCGATGGTGAAGCCGATGACGGTGCCCGAGAGCGCGGTGGGCGCGTAGACGGTGCTGTCCGTCGGGGCGGTGGTGCCGGGGTCCGCGCCGAGGGCACGGGTGGTGAAGGCGAGTCCGGAGGTGCCGTCGCCGGCGAGGCGGGAACGGGTGTCGGGCTCACCGAGTTCGGTGTAGCCGAACACCTTGCCGGTCGGGCAGAGGGCCGCCTGCCAGCTGTTCATGGCGTCGGCGGCGAGTTCGCTGCCGGTGGTGGCGCGTTCGTCGGAGCCGAGCGCGCAGTTGGTGCCGACCGAGTTGAAGTCGAGCTTGACGGCGACGCGGTTCTTCCAGTTGGTGGAGGAGACCGGGGAGCCGGCGTTGACCTGGCTGGTGTCGGCGTACGGCTTGCCGTCGAGGTCGAGGTGGCCCTGCGGGACGATCACCAGCCAGCAGGAGCGCGGCGTCGTACGGCCGCCCGCCGTGACCGGGACGCCGCATCCCAGGTGCGGCGCCTCGTTGGCGGTCTGCACCTCGAAGAACTCCTGGCCCTTGCCGTCGGCGCCGGTGCGGGCGAAGTCGACCTCGTTGGTGGTGTTGCGGCTGTACAGGGCGTTGTTCTGGGTACCGGAGGTGATCAGCGTGCCGTCGACGGACTTGAAGGGCACCTCGCCCTGTCCGGAGACGCCGCCGGCGCCGTAGCGGTCGTCCTGGCCGTAGTTGGTGGGGTCGGCGCTGTAGAAGATCTTGCGGGTGTCGTCGTACTCGTTGCCCGGCCAGTTGCCCCGGTCGGTGGTCGGGGAGGCGCCGTACTGGCACTGGGTGCGCGACGGGCCCGGGTTGCCCGGGACGCTGCCGTCGTCGTCGCCCCAGCACTGCATGATCTGCACGAAGTCGGTGTTGAACAGCGTGCCCGCGAGGGCGGACGGGGCGCCGCCGGACCAGGAGACGGTGACCGCCTGGCTGGTGAGGTGCTTGGTCTGGCTGACCGTGAACCTCATGTCCTTGAACTCGCCGCGGCCGGCGACGGTGACGGCGGAGGCGGCCGGGGTCGCGGCGGTGGCGGACGGTGCGGCCTGGGCGACCGCGAGGCCGGCGAGGGCGCCCACGGCGGTGCCGGCGACGAGCCGCACCAGCAGGTTGCGTATGCGCTTCATCACGCGCCCCCGTCCGTGAGGTTCTCCGTGTCGCTCTTCCGGCCGTTCCCGCCGCTCGCGGCGCGCCCGGCCATCGCCCGCGAGACGAGGGACGGCAGGAGCAGCAGTCCGAGCACCAGGGCCACGGCGAGGAGCATCAGGGTCTGGGTGCCGGTCCAGCCGCTGTGTCCGGCCACGGCGATCGGCTGGGCGAGGGCGATGGTGCCGTCCACCGCGGTGCCGCCGCCCGTGCCCGATCCGCCGCCGGTGGCGGTGCCGGGTGCCAGGGTCTGGCCGGTGTCGGGGTCGACGACGGGTTGTGCGCTGCCGCCCGCCGAGCCGCCCGTGCCGCCGCCGCTGCCCGGACTACCGCCGTTCGTACCGCCGTCCGTACCGCCGTTCGCGGAACCGCCCGACGTTCCGCCGCCGCTCGTACCGCCCGTCGATCCCGAACCCCCCGAGCCGCCGCCCGACTTGGCGCCGCCGCTGCCGGTGTTGCAGGCCGAGGCGCCCTTCTTGTCGCAGGCGGCGGGGTAGGGGGCGGTCTCGGCGAGCTTGTTGTGGCCGTCGGAGGAGAAGGTCGGGTTGTTGCAGCCCTTGATGTTGATGTTCTTGGTCTGCACACCCGGGATGCGGCGGATCTGGTCGAAGCCCGCCTGCACCAGGTTGATGGGCAGGGGCGAGTAGCCGAGCTTGGGCATCTGCTGCTGGCCCTGGCACATGAAGTAGTAGGAGAACGCGCCGAGTGTCTTGCCCTTGGCCTTGGTGAAGATGCCCTGCACCCGCAGCGGCAGGATCATGTACGAGTAGCTGGAGAGCGGGTAGTTGCGCTTGTCGGCGTCGTTGTAGACGCCGTCGAGCTGCTGGGTGAGGTAGTCGGCGGACTGCTTGTTCGTGTTGATCCTCGCCTTGAGGAGCGAGACGGCGACGTTCTTCGGGGTCGGTTCGGTGTAGTAGCCGGCGTGGTTGAGGACCTTGGCGACCGGATAGCCCTCGTTGATGGCGTACGAGTAGTTGACGTAGCCGATGGCGCCCTCGCCGTAGTTCTGGGCGACGTAGCCCGCCACGCCCGGGTCGCCGGACTGGGCGATCATGCCGGGGACGGTCGGGTAGTACGAGGTCTGCCCGCAGGCCCCGGAGCGGCCGACCCTGCCGCAGTACGCCTGCCACAGCGACTTGTGCTGGGCGGCCATCCACATCGTGAACTGGGCGGTGGAGCCGGAGCCGTCGGAGCGGACGACGGGCACGACGGGGCGGTGCGGCAGCTGGAGCCCCGGGTTGTCGGCCTTGATCACCGGGTCGTCCCAGGTCTTGATGACGCCGGTGAAGATCTTGGTGACGACGTCTCCGGAGAGGCGGAGGTTGGTGACCCGCTTGCCGTTGACGGTCAGGTGGTACATGAACGCGGTGCCGCCGGCCACGATCGGCATGTAGGCGTAGCTGCCGGCCGACGGGCGTTCGGCGGCCGAGCCGTCGGTCGGGTGGGTCTGGAAGGGGATGTCGGAGACCGCGAAGTCGACGGTGTTGCTGAGGAACTGGCGGCGGCCGTCGGAGGAACCGGTACCGGCGAAGCTGATCCGCATGCCGTACTGGTTGACGGCCTTGCGCCACTGGTCGATGGCGTTCTCGGCCCAGGTGGAACCGGCTCCGGCGACCGGGGTGTAGCTCTCGGCCGCGGCGGGTGCCGCCCCGAGCCCGGCGAGCAGTCCGGTGATCACGGCGAACAGGGCGCCCAGGGTCCCCAGCGCGCGCAGGCGCCGGGAGACGTGGGTGAGGTGGCTGCGCATCAGTCGTTCTCTCCGGAGGCGGTGGGGTCGGCCGTGGCGGACGCTTCGGCAGGGGTTTCGGCCTGGAACAGGGAGAGGCCGGGGGCGTGCAGTTCGTCGAAGCGCGCCAGGTCCTGCCGTGAGGCGCGGGCGGTGCGGCGGGCCTGCCGCTTGGTCTGGTGGCCGGGGCCGCGGCCACCGATCACGCGGGCGATCACGAAGAGCACCAGGACCAGGGCCATGAGGACGGCCGCCGCGCCGAAACCGCGGGCGATCATGGTCGGCTGGGGCGACTTGACGAAGTTGAAGACGGCCAGCGGCAGGGACACCATCGGCCCGCTGGTGGGGTCGGTGTTGAGCGACGCCGTGAAGCCGGCGGTCAGCAGGACGGGAGAGGTCTCGCCGATGCCGCGCGCGGTGCCGAGGATGACGGCCGTGGCGAGTCCGGACCGGGCGGTGGGCAGGACGACGTGCCAGACGGTGCGCCAGCGCGGTGCGCCGAGCGCCTCCGCCGCCTCGGTCAGGTTCCCCGGCACCAGCCGGAGCACCACGTCAGCGGCGCGGATCACGATCGGCAGCATCATCACGCTGATCGCGAAGCCCGCCGCGAGCCCCGACTTCTGCATGCCGAGGCCGAGGATCCAGACGGCGTAGACCATCAGGCCGGCGACGATCGAGGGCAGCGCGGTCATCGCCTCGACGATGGTGCGCACGAAGCGGGAGAAGCGGCCCGGGAGCTGGTTCAGGTAGACCGCGCAGGCCAGGCCCAGCGGGATGGTGATCGCGAGCGCGATGGCGGTCATGACGAGGGTGCCGACCATCGCGTGGGCGATGCCGCCGCTGGTCAGCGGGTCGAGAGGGCCCGTCGCCTGCATGTCCTCGGTGAAGAAGTTGCCGTGCGGCAGCGCTTCCCGGCCGCGCCAGGCGGTGAAGCCGACGACGAGGACGAGCGCCGAGAACAGCAGCGTGGCCGCGGTCCACAGCACGACGGTCATGACCCGGTCGCGTACGGCCTGCCGGTCTTCTTCGAATCCTGTCAACACCGCGTAGATCGAGAGGAAGAGCAGGTAGGCGGTGAGGGTGAAGCCCAACGCGCCGGAGAACGGGGCGAGTTCGCCGTACAGCAGGATGGTCGTGCACAACGCGGAGGCGGCGGCGCCGGTGAGCGACAGCACGCCCGGGCGGCTGAGGCCGCCGATACGGCGCGGCCGGTCGGCGGGCGGTACGGGCTCCGGCGCGGGGGCCGGAGGGGTGGCTGCCGACGGGGCGGCGGCCGGGACGGGAATCTGTTCCAGGACGGTCATCTCATGCCTCGCTCTGTGCGCCGGACCGGGAGCGGGCCACGACCGAGGAGGCGGTGAAGTTGACCGCCAGGGTGAGCAGGAACAGCGCCAGGCCCGCTGCCATGAGCGCCGACATGCCGAAGGTGGAGGCGTCGCCGTAGTGCAGGGCGATCAGCGAGGAGACCGAGTTCGAGCCGGTCTGCAGGATGTGCGGCTGGATGGTGAAGACCGGCGAGATGATCAGGTAGACCGCGATCGTCTCGCCGAGTGCCCGGCCGAGGCCCAGCATGGTGCCGCCGATGATGCCGGCCTTGCCGTAGGGCAGGACGACCGCGCGGATCATTCCCCAGCGGGTGGCGCCGAGCGCGTAGGCGCCCTCGCGTTCGCCCGCCGGGGCCTGCGCGAAGACCTCGCGCATCACCGAGCACTGGATCGGCGCGACCATCAGCGCGACGACGATCCCGGCGACGAAGGTGGAGGCGGTGTAGACGCTGTCCGAGGCGAGCGGTTCGCCCGGCTGGGCGCCGTCCACCGTGAACAGGGGGATCCAGCCGAGCCAGCTGGACAGCCAGCGCGACAGTCCGATCACGTGCTGCTGGAGGAAGAACAGGCCCCACAGTCCGTAGACCACCGACGGTACGGCCGCCATCAGGTCGACCATCGTCACCAGCGTGCGGCGCAGCTTGCGCGGGGCCACGTCGGAGATGAACAGCGCGGTTCCCACGGCCAGCGGCACGGAGAGCGTCACCGCGACGCCGGCGATCAGCAGGGTGCCGGTGAGCACGGCCGCGATACCGAAGTGGTGGACGTCCGGCTGCCATGCGGCGGTGGTGAGAAAGGAGAAGCCGGTGGCCTTGAGCGCCTGACCGGCCCTCAGCAGCAGGAAGAGGCCGACTCCCGCCATGATGGCGAGAACGACGACGCCACTGGCCGTCAGTTGATACCGGAAGATCCGGTCACCGAGCCCACGGGCGGCGGGCGGCCGCCTGGGTGCGGGTGTGTCGGAATCCGGTCTGTCGGACTCCGCGTGCGCGGACGCCACGTGTGGTCCCCCCACTGCGTAAACGGAACAGGCGTGCGGCGACCGATTGGTGCCGTGCGGGGAGATTCAATGGCTGGATCGTGTCGGTCCAACGCGCGGTCCATGGACGAATCGCGAACAGCCGGTGTCTGTTCGGTGCAGTGGGTGTGGAGAAGTGCGCGAGAACCTGTGCGGCGGTGTGCGCTGTCCCGAATGCGGGGCTTGTGGGATTCACCGTCCCGGTATCACCGAGGTTGTGGCCGAAAGTGCCCCTCGTCCCGTCGGCCGTGACCGGCTCAACGCCGAACGCCCCGCCCAGAATCTGGGCGGGGCGGGGCGGGATCCGGCCGGGATCCGCCGGGAGTGGCCGGGCGTCGGTGAACGGGGGACGGTCATCGCCGTCCACCGGGTGGCACCGGGCGCGCCACCCCTACGAGGGGGCACCGCCGCACGGTGCCGGAGGCCGACCGGTGTCCGCCCCCGAGGCCGTGAGGCCCAGGCCGTGAGCGGGCGGCACGCGCGGCGCCGGCGGTTCCCCTACGCCGTCGCGACCGAGGACAGCCGGTGCACGTCCCGGGCCGTGCCGGTGACGCCCGACAGGAACCCCTGGGCGCGTGGGGAAGCCGTCTCCGTCAGCCAGGACGGGTCGATGTCGCAGACGGCGACCCGGACGTCGGTTCCCACCAGCGCCAGCGGCAGCGTGTGCACGACGGTCGAGGGGAAGCTCAGGATCGTGCGGCCGATGGGGCCGCGGCGGGCGATGAGTTCGAGGGGGAGGTCGGGGCGGACGATCTCCAGCCCCGTCTCGACGGCCAGCCGGTGGAGCTTGTCGGTGCTCTCACGGCGGTGGGCGAAGTAGCGGGTCGCGCCGTGGGTCTTGGCGAGGGAACGGACCGCCTCCAGATAGCGGTCGGGGTCCACCACGCCCGTCTCGACCAGGGAGGTGCCGACCAGGTCCGCGCCCTTGGTGATCCGGGGCGGCCCGAAGCGGGCGCGGGTCCAGGAGAAGTCGTTGGCGGTGATGGTGACGCCGTCCGGCGCCGAGTCGATCGGCATGGAGGAGAAGACCTCCACCCGCCGCCCCTCACTCGGGGTGAGCCGGCGGCGGGCCGACGAGGAGATCGGGGCGAACAGCACGTCGCGGGCGTCGGGACGGCCCCCGCGCCGGTGCCAGCGCACCAGGCGTTCACCGCGGGCAAGCTGGGCGACGAACTCCATCGTGGCCGTGCCGTCGTCCACGACCACCAGGTCGCGTGCCTTCGTGATCGTCAGCAGGAGCTGCACGTAACGGGAGAACGGGTCTCCCATGACGATGCGGTGGGCCCTGCGCAGCAGCGGGGCCAGGCCGCCGATCGTGTGGAAGGGGGCCGTGGTGCCACCACGCGCCTCCTCCCAGCGGACCTGGTAACCCTCGTCACGGGCCAGTTCGGCCATACGGCGCAACTGGCCGCGGGTCATCGGGTCGTTGGGAGAGAGGACGACGAGGGTGAGCCCCGCGCCGGCGGGCCGGACGGACGAACCGTCCGGTCCCGCGCCGGGTGCCCGGTCGCCGGCCTCCGTCGCGTGCAGGGCGTGGACATGCGCCCACTCCAGCACGTTCAGGAGCTGTACCGGGCTCTCGACGAAGGCCAGCGTGTGGGGGCCGGGGGTACCGGCGCGGGGGCTCATCGGCGTACGACCGTCCCGTCGTAAGGAAATCAGGGAGTTCAGACCGAGACCGGCTCGCCCGCGGCGGCGGCGATCTCCGACTCGGCGACGACGCCGGTGACGCGGCGCAGCTTCTTCATCGGGCCGAGCTCGGACTCGTAGACCTTCTTGACACCGTCACCGAGGGAGGCCTCGATGGTGCGGATGTCACGGACGAGGCGGGTGAGGCCCTGCGGCTCGACGGAGGCGGCCTGGTCGGAGCCCCACATCGCGCGGTCCAGGGTGATGTGACGCTCGACGAAGGTGGCGCCCAGGGCGACCGCGGCGAGCGTGGTCTGCAGGCCCGTCTCGTGGCCGGAGTAGCCGATCGGAACGTTCGGGTACTCGGCCTGGAGGGTGTTGATGACGCGGAGGTTGAGCTCCTCGGCCTGCGCCGGGTAGGTCGACGTGGCGTGGCACATCAGGATGTTGTCGCTGCCGAGGACCTCGACCGCGTGGCGGATCTGCTTCGGCGTCGACATGCCGGTGGAGAGGATGACCGTGCGGCCCGTGGCGCGCAGGGCGCGCAGCAGCTCGTCGTCGGTCAGCGAGGCGGAGGCGACCTTGTGGGCCGGGACGTCGAACTTCTCCAGGAAGGCGACGGCCTCGGTGTCCCACGGGGAGGCGAACCAGTCGATGTTCTTGCTCTTCGCGTACTCGTCGATCTGACGGTACTCGTCCTCACCGAACTCCACGCGGTGGCGGTAGTCGATGTAGGTCATCCGGCCCCAGGGGGTGTCCCGCTCGATGTCCCACTGGTCGCGCGGGGTGCAGATCTCCGGGGTGCGCTTCTGGAACTTGACGGCGTCGCAGCCGGCCTCGGCGGCGGCGTCGATCAGCTTGAAGGCGTTCTCGAGCTCGCCGTTGTGGTTGATGCCGATCTCGCCGACGACGTAGACGGGGTGGCCGGGGCCGGCGGTCTTCGAACCGAAGGTGCGCAGACGGGAGTTGCTCATGGTGAGACGTTCCTTACTTGTCGAGGGAGTCGAGAGAAGGGCCGAGGATCCAGCTGGCGATCTCTCGGATCGCGCCGTCGCCGCCGGGGACGGTGGTGACCGCGCGTGCGGCGCCGCGCACGACGTCGTGGGCGCTCGCGACCGCCACGGGCCAGCCCACGAGGGCGAAGCACGGGAGGTCGTTGACGTCGTTGCCGACGTAGAGCACGCGCTCAGGCGCGATGCCCTGCTCCTCGCACCACTGCTTCAGTGCGAGGTCTTTCCGGTCGATGCCGTGCAGGACCGGAATCTTGAGCTTCCGGGCCCGGGCGGCGACGACCGGGTTCTGTTCCGAGGACAGGATCAGCATCGTCAGTCCGCTTTTGCGGAGGGCGGCGATACCGAGTCCGTCCCCGCGGTGCACGGAGACGAACTCCCGTCCGTCGGAGTCGATCAGCACCCTGTCGTCGGTCTGGGTGCCGTCGAAGTCGAGGACGACCGCGTCGATGTCTTCGGCGGTCGGGAGGGAGCCGGGCCTGTTCGCGTCGAAGAGCGGCGCGAGGGCGCGGGCGCGGGCGAGGTCGTGCGGGTCGTCGATCTCCAGCACGCGGGCCGGGTCGGTGCGCACGAGTTCGGTGCGGCCGAAGAAGCGGTGCTTCGCGACGCGGAAGCCGGCGGCCTCCATGGCGTAGACGGCACCGGTCTCCAGGAGGTCCTGGGGGCGGTCCTGCCGGCGCGGGCGGAAGGACTTGTCGTGGTTGACGCCGTAGCCGCCGCTGGTGCCGGTGTCCGTGACCAGGGTGTCGGTGCCGCCCGCGACGGCGGCACGCTCGGCGTCGGACGCCACCGGGACGGCGGGCTCGTCGTCCCCGTCGCGCCACACGAAGCCGTGGAAGGGGGCCACGGTCAGTGCCGTGTCCGCGCCGTTCGCGACGATCGCGCCGACGACGCCGTCCACGTCCTCGCGGACGATGAACGGGCTGGTGCACTGGACGAGCAGCACCACGTCGACCGGGGAGCCGTGCAGCGCCTCGTGCGCGTCCATGGCGTGCAGGACGGCGGCCTCGGAGGTGGCGGTGTCACCGGCGATGGCGGCGGGACGCAGGACGACCTCGGCGCCGGCCTGGCGGGCGGCGGCCGCGATGGCCTGGTCGTCGGTGGAGACGACGACGTCCGTCACCAGGCGGGCGGCGCGGCACTCGCGCACCGCGCGGGCCACCAGCGGTACTCCGCCGACGGGGAGGAGGTTCTTCGCGGGGACACCCTTGGAGCCGCCACGCGCGGGGATCACCGCGAGCACGCGGCGCACCGGCGTTGGTCGGCCCGCTTCCGAGTTGGTCATGCGCTGTTCTCCTTGACGAGGAAGGCTGAAGGGATCGGCGGCGGTCACAGCTCCCCCATCCGCCGGATCACCGGAGCCACGCGCTGCACTCCGTGGCGGTAGGCACCGCGGGCCGCCCGGCGCACGATCTGCCGGACGGGGCTGGGCTCCTTGTCGGCCGTGGGGGCGCCGGGCAGCGGGCTGCCGTCCGGGGCCAGGTGGTGGCGGGCGAGGAGCCCGGGGAGGTAACCGGGTGCGGTGACCGGTGTGTAGTAGGGGGCCAGGGGCGGCATCCCGGGACCCGCGAGCAGTTCGGCGATGCGGGTGCGTGCCTCGTCGAAGGCCGTCTCGTACGAGCCGTCGGCGGCCACCCCCTGCCGGGCCACCCACGCCGGATCGGGCGCCGGCTGGTGTCCGGCGTCGAGCTGGTCCCAGGAGGCGAGGCAGCCGGAGCCCACGAAGTGGTGGTTGCCGAGCGACTCGCGCACCCCGAGGTCGCTGAGGACGACGGTGGGGATACGGCGGTGCAGGGACTCCAGGGCCGCCGTGGAGCTGATGGTGACCAGCAGGTCGGTGCGGTCGAGCACCTCTCCCATGTGGCCGTACACCAGGCGGAAGTTGGCGGGCAGATCGGTCTTCTGCGCCAGCTTCTGGTAGGGCAGCTCCTCGATGTGCGTGGTGTGCTCGCCCGGCTTGGAGCGCAGCTTCAGCAGCACCTCGCGGTCGGGGTGCAGACGGGCGTGGGCGATCAGCCGGTCCAGCACGTAGGTGCGGTCCTTGCGGCTCTCCGGTACGGAGGGCTGGGCGGCGAAGACGACCGTGTACGGGTCGTTCTTGCTGTAGGCGGCCCCGCCGAGGAAGGGCAGCGCCACCTCCGTCACGGACGAGGCGTCGGCGCCCACTCCCTCGTACACGTCCCGGAAGCGGTCCGCGTCCTGGCGGGAGTTCGCGAGGACCAGGTCCGCGCCGTGCCGCAGCAGCAGGCCGTCGGCGAGCTTCTCGTAGACGACACCGACATAGCCGGTGACGACCACGGGCCGCTCCTCGCGCCCGTCCCAGAGGTGGGCCAGGCCGTGCAGGACCGCCTGGACGGCGCCCCCGACGAGGGCGAGGACCAGGACGTCGTACCGCTCCCGCTCCATGGCGCGCAGGAATTCGACGGCGGTCACTTCGCGGAGGGAATCCGCGCGGACGCCGACCTCTTCGAGCTGGCGGGCGGTGGGGGTGGCACGGCCACGCAGGAGATAGCCGTCGAGGCGGAGATCCGAATCCTGAATGTCCGTATTGGACGTTTCAGTAGGTGATATGCGGTTCGCGGTGAGCGAACCCCATTTCCACCGTGTGTCGGAATCCGCGAGAACGGCGACCCGCAGGGACTTCCTGGTACTTGCTGGCACGTCCAAGACGCTAGGAAGCCATTCCGAGTAACGGCCCAACCTGAATACAACAAACGGTTAACAGCACATCGACGAATGGCGAATCAGGCAGCGAACCGTCGAGAAATCAGCCTGGTTCACTGCTTCGCCACGCGTCGTTCACCTGACATCTCACCAACGGCCAAGACGAATGCCGGACCGCCCCCTAACGTCACGTGGGTGGTCAAGCTCTCCGTCATCGTGCCGTTCTACAACGTGCAGCAATACGCACCCGACACCCTGAAGAGCCTGCGTGCGAACGTGCGCGAGGACTTCGAATTCATTCTCGTCGACGACTGTTCGAGCGACGAGACACCGGAGATTCTCGCGCGCGCGGAGCGCGAGCTCCCGGGCGCGGTGCATGTCAGACATGAGAAGAACGGAGGGCTGGCGACCGCGCGCAACACGGGCATCGACGCCGCGCGCGGCGAGTACCTCACGTTCCTCGACGGGGACGACTGGCTCGCCCCCGGTTACTACGAGCAACTCGTCACCGCCATCGAGGGTCTGGGCTGCGACTTCGTCCGTACGGACCATGTCCAGTGCACCGCGCGGGCCCGCACCATCCACCGGGTCCCGCACGGCCGCCGGGGCGTCGTGATGAACCCCCGTGACGCCATACTGCCCTCCGACCGGTCCACCTCCGTCGACTACGCGTACGCCTGGGCGGGCATCTACCACCGCCGCCTGGTCGACCGCGGACTGCTGCACTTCACTCACGGACTGCGTACGGCCGAGGACCGTCCGTGGATCTGGAAACTGCACCGCGAGGCCGAGTCCTTCGCCGCGGTGAGCCTGCTCGGCGTGTTCTACCGACGTGGTGTCGCCTCCTCCCTCACCCAGATCGGGGACGTGCGCCAGCTGGACTTCATCCGCGCGTTCGACCAGGTCGTGGCGGAGACCGCCGAGGATCCCGACGCGTCGAGACTGCTGCCCAAAGCCGTGCGCACGTACTGCGCGATTATTTCCCACCATCTGGGATCCATGGAAAGGTTCGAGCCGCCCGTGGCGCGGAAACTGAAGTCTATGAGTGCGGCGGCACTGCAGCGCATGCCTCAGGACGTGCTCGACGAAGCCCTCGATTCGATGGACGTCCAGCGGGCCACCCGGCTGCGCCGGCTGCGCCGCCGTCCCACCTCGGGCGCAGGGGTGGCAGCGTGACGACCCAGATCTTCATGGCGTCCACGCTGTACGGGACCGCGACGCTCGCCGCGGCCCTGGACGCCGACTGCTTCGGCCCCGCCGACCGCCGCATCCTGCTCGTCTCCAACAACGCGGCGACGCCGGAGACGACCCCCGCCGTGGACGAGATGCCCGGCTTCGGCCGGCTGCGCGGCCGCTTCGACGACGTGCTGTCGTGGAACGAGACGATCACGCCGTTCCACCCCGGCGGCTGGGCCCCGCGCCTCGACGACACGCCCCTGTGGGAGCGGCATCTGCGGCTGGCCTGGAACCTCGGCGACGACGACATCGAGCTCGCCGTCGAGTCGATCCAGGTCAACCCCGCGCTCGGCCTCGCCCAGATCTTCACCGGCGCGCCCGTCACCGTGTACGCCGACGGCCTGATGAGCTACGGCCCCACCCGCAACAAGATCGACCCGCTGGTCGGCACCCGGGTGACCCGTCTGCTCCACCTGGACCTGGTGCCCGGCCTGACGCCGCTGCTGCTGACCGAGTTCGGCGTCGAGCCCGAGATCGTTCCGACGGACGCGTTCTCGAAGGTGCTCGCCGAACTCGTCGACACCGGCGACGAACTCCCCTCGATCGACGAGCCCGCGCTGCTGCTCGGCCAGTACCTCTCCGCGCTCGGCATCCTCACCGGCGAGCAGGAGGAGGATCTGCACGTACGGATGCTCAAGGGCGCCGTCGCGCTCGGCCACACCCGGGTCGTGTTCAAGCCGCACCCCACGGCGCCGGCCCGCTGGTCGCGCGTCCTGGAGAAGGAGGCGGGGAAGCTCGACGTCGAGCTGACGGTGCTCGACACGCCCGTGCTCGCCGAGGTGCTGTACCAGCGCATGCGTCCCGCGCTCGTCGTCGGCTGCTTCTCCACCGCGCTGCTCACCGCGTCCGCGCTCTACGGCCTGCCCGTCGCCCGCGTCGGCACCGACACGCTGCTGGACCGGCTGGTGCCGTACGAGAACAGCAACCGCGTCCCGGTCACGATCGTGGACGCCCTGCTGCCGGAACTGACCGACAGGTCGGCGGTCACCGAACAGCGCGTGGGCATGACCACGGAGGCGCTGAGCGGGCTCGTACGGGCCGTGGGCTACGCGATGCAGCCGAAGATCCTGCCGGACCTGCGCCCGGCCGCCGAGCGCTATCTGACGCAGCACCTGAACACCCACACCTGGCGGTACTTCAAGCGCAAGCGCCTCACCTCGCTGGCGCTGCCCGGCGCGGTCCCCGCCCAGCTGGCCTTCCTGCCGCGCAACGCCACGGTCCGCCGGGTCGCGCGCCGGGCACGCAGTCTGCGCCGGGCCGTACGGCGCTGAGCGTCCCACCCAGAAATCCCCGCGGGCGTGGGGGCCGGTTCACGACGAACCGGCCCCCACGCCCGTTTCGCGTTCGCCCGTCGGCGAAGTCGTCCGCCCGTCTGCGACCGGGTTCGTCCCCTCCCCCTGCCGAGCCGGTCCTTTATCGGTGAATGGGGGGCGGCCGGGGAATTGGGGAACCGTGAGCGACGGGCGGGTGAACTCATGGCGTCCGTACGGGGAATCGTCACCTGGACAATCGGATGCTTCCTCCGAATCGGACTAGCGTGCTGGGTGTAACCCGTCAGCATGAACCGCCCGCGAAGAGGAATTCCGTGACCAACACCCCCCAGGACACGCGCGTGACGTCCGAGGGTCCGGCGATCCGCGCCGTCCTTCCGGCGCCCGACACCCGCCCGCCCTCGCGCGCGAAGCCCCGGGAGTCCCGTCTGCGCGCCCTGGACGGACTGCGGCTGATCGCCGCGCTGATGGTGGCGGCCTACCACTACGGGGGCCGCGACGGCGAGGTCACCCAGGCCTGGGGCAGTTCCCCCCAACACCAGTTCCCCAGCCTGCACTCGTACTTCGCGTACGGCTGTCTCGGCGTCCAGATCTTCTTCGTGATCAGCGGCTTCGTGATCTGCATGAGCGGCTGGGGCCGGCCGCTCCGGTCGTTCTTCGCGTCCCGCGCGTCCCGGCTGCTGCCCGCCTACTGGGCGGCGGTGATCATCGTGACGGCCGTGTTCGCGCTGCCGGTGGTCGCGTACAAGACGGTCGGGCCGAGCGATGCCCTGCTGAACCTGACGATGCTCCAGCAGCCGCTGGGTGTGGACCGGGTGCTCGGAGTCTGCTGGACGCTGTGGGCCGAGGTCCGGTTCTACGCGCTCTTCGCGCTCTGCATCGTCCTGCCGGGCGCCAACCGTCAGCGCGTCATCCTCTTCTGCGCGGGCTGGACCCTGGCGGCGGCGATCGCCCAGACGGCGAACGAACCGCTCCTGAACACCGTCCTGATGCCGGAGTACGCCCCGTACTTCATCGGCGGTGTCGGCCTCTACCTCCTCCACCGCAACCGGCGTGACGCGTACGCCTGGGGCATCGTGGGCGTGAGCTGGCTGATCGGCCAGCACTACGCGGTGGACCGCCTGTGGCACGCGCCGAACCCGGACTTCTTCTCCTACCGCACCTCGTTCGGCATCATCCTGGTCGTCACTCTCGGATACCTCGCCGTCGGCGCGATCGCCCTGGGCTACCTGAACTGGGCGAACTGGCGCTGGCTCACGGTCGCGGGCGCCCTGACGTACCCCTTCTACCTGGTTCACGAGCACCTGGGCTGGGTCGTCATCAAGGCCTACCACCGCACCCTGCACATCCCGTCGTACGGCGCCCTCCCGCTGACCGTCGCGACGATGCTGCTACTGGCCTGGCTGCTCAACCGCTACGTCGAGAACTGGCTCACCCCGAAGCTCCGCGCGGCGCTGGCGAAGCCGCGGGTGTAGGAATCCGTCCGGGACACCCGGAAAGAACCCGCGGAACAGCGGGAGTTGGCCCGCTGTTCATCTCCCCGCAGGTTCGGCGGAACCGCCACGGGCAGGCGCCGCAAAGGCATTGACCGAGTCATAGGCGTCCCATAGGTTCCGGGACGCTGCTCGCCCCGTCCGCGCAAGGGAGCTCCCTCTCTCATGACCGCCGCACCAGACACGATCCGGCCGCCCCACCGTCTCGACGACGTCCCCGGGTGGTTCCCCGTTCTCGACCAGATGCTCTTCAAGTGGTTCCTGGACCGGCAGGAGGCCGCCGGAACACGGGGCGACCTGCTGGAGGTCGGCGTGTACATGGGCAAGAGCGCGATCTTCCTCGGGAACCACCTGCGCAAGGGCGAGCGGTACACGGTGTGCGACCTCTTCGAGGGAGACGCTCCGGACGGCGCCAACCGGGCGGAGTCGACGAAGTCCTACAGCGCGCTCACGCAGCGGGTCTTCGAGGAGAACTACCTCTCCTTCCACGACGAACTGCCCCGCGTCCTGCCGGGCCCCAGCTCACTGGTCCCGGCCGAGGTCGAACCCCGGTCCTGCCGGTTCGTCCACATCGACGCCTCCCACCTGTACGAGCACGTCCACGGGGACATCGGCGCGGCCAGCGACGCACTGCTGCCCGGCGGCATCGTCGTCCTGGACGACTTCCGTTCGGAGCACACGCCCGGCGTCTCGATAGCCGCCTGGGAGGCCGTGCTCAACCGGGGCCTGCGCCCCATCTGTCTCAGCACACAGAAGCTGTACGGGACCTGGGACGATCCCGAGACGGTCCAGGAGGAGCTGCTGGCCGCGGTGCGCGAGCGGGACGACTGCCACCTCAGCGTGCAGCACGCGGCCGGCCACCGCATCATCCGGCTCAAGTCCAAGGACATGCGGGCCCCGGCCTTCCCGGCCTCCCGCTACGGCGTGAACGCCCTCGACGCGGCGGGGCCCGCTGACTCCTCGGGGCGTCCGTCGGGGCCGGGCGTCCGTCGCAACCGCACCCGGCGGATCGCCGCCGACCTGCTGCCGCCCGTCCTCACCCGCGCCCTCCGCACGGCCCGGCGCGCGGCGACGAGCTGACGCGGTCCCGGCCCGGGGCCGCCCCGCTCAGGCGGCGGCCCCGCGGTGCGGCGCGCACTCGGCAGGTCCTCCCGTCCCCCGCAAACGGGTGGCACCCGTGGGGGCACTCTGCGACCATCGAGCCGATGCTCACACTAGATGATGATCTCGGACACCTTTCCTACGTCGTCACCGGCGACGGACCGCCCGTAGTGCTCGTGCACGCCGGCATCGCCGACCACCGCATGTGGGACGCGGTCGTACCCGCCCTGGCGGAACGGCACACCGTCGTCCGGTACGACCTGCGCGGCTTCGGCCAGTCCGCGCCGCCGACCGGCCCGTTCAGCGAGGCGGACGACCTGCGCCGTCTCCTCGACCACCTCGGCCACGACCGTGTACGGCTCGTCGGCGCGTCCTGGGGCGGCCGCGTGGCCGTCGACTTCGCCCTCACCCACCCGGACCGGGTGCACTCCCTGGCGCTGTTCGCCGCGCCGTGGCCGGGATACGACTGGTCCGCGGACATGATCGCGTACGACGAGGCGGAAACGGCCGCCCTGGACGCGGACGACCTGGACGCCGCCGTCCGTATCAACCTGGACATGTGGCTGCGCGGGCCGGCCCGCGCATGGGAGGACGTCGCCCCCGGACTGGCCGACGGGCTCCGCGGCCCGCTGCGGACGTCGCTGGTGAACCAGGACGTCGTCGGGAAGTTCTCCCAGGGCACCGCGACAGGCGACCTCGCGTCCGTCTCGGTCCCCACCCTGGTCGGAATCGGCAAGCTCGACGTCGCCGACTTCCAGGACATCGGCCGGCGCTACGCCTCCGAGATCCCCGGCGCCACCCTGGTCGAGTTCGCCACCGCGGCTCACCTCATCGCACTGGACACCCCCACCGAACTCACCGCACTGCTCGGCCCCTTCCTCGCCCGCTGAGGGCCCCGGCTGTCAGAAGGACGGCCTCGGGACGACGGGACGGGAGCGCGTGCCGGGCCGCGACGGGGCGTCCCCCGTCGCGGCCCGGGCGCCGGCGAGCGTGAGCGACCTAGGCGCCGGCGAGCGTGAGCTTGACCGCGAAGCCGAGGAAGAGGGCGCCCGCGGCGGTCGTGGCGCCCGCGGACAGCCGCCTGCGCCGCCGGAAGGCCGCCGCGAGCCTCGTCCCGCCGAAGATCAGCGCGGTGAGGTACAGGAAGCTCGCGAGCTGGGCGAAGGCTCCGAGGACCACGAAGGACAGGGCCGGGTAGGCGTATCCCGGGTCGACGAACTGCACGAAGAAGGCGACGAAGAACAGGATCGCCTTCGGGTTGAACAGGCTGATGACCAGCGCCCGCCGGAACGGCCGCTCCTCGGTCGCGGACTGCGCGGGAAGTTCCTCCTCGACCCGCTCCCGCCGGGTCCGCCACATCGTCCACGCGGCCCGCAGCATCCCGAACGCCAGCCACGTCAGATAGCCGGCCCCGGCGTACTTCACGATCCCGAACAGCACGGCGTTGCCCTGCAGCAGCGAGGCGACACCGGCCGCCGACAGCGTCATCAGCACCGTGTCCCCGCACCAGACACCCGCGGCGGCCCTGTACCCGGTGCGCACGCCACGGCGGGCGGCGACGGACAGCACATAGAGCGAGTTCGGCCCGGGGAGCAGAACGATCAGGACAAGGCCCGCCAGATAGGTGGGGAGGTCGATGACACCAAGCATGAGGAGGAGTGTCGCACGGGGGTACGACACCCCGCGTGCCCGTCCCGCGGTTCAGTCACCGTCGAGGAGCGTGTCCACGGAGGGTTCGAGAGTGACGCCGACGGGCTCGCGGTACGGCCACGGCATCCTCCTTTTCAGGAGTCACTCTCCATGAACGTAACCGGGGGCGTGCGACTTCCGCCCCTGATCACCCGTGCGGAGGAATCGCCCAGGTCAGAAGGCATCCGTCGGTACGTAGGTCCCCCAGACCTCGCGCAGCGCGCCGCACACCTCGCCGACCGTGGCACGGGCGCGCAGGGCGTCCTTCATCGGGTAGAGGACGTTCGCCGTGCCCCCGGCCGCCTCCTTCAGGCCGGCGAGCGCCGCCTCGACCGCCGCCCCGTCGCGCCCGGCGCGCAGCCCGGCGAGGCGTGCGGCCTGCTGGGCCTCGATGGCCGGGTCGACCCGGAGCGGCTCGTACGGCTCCTCCTCGTCGAGCTGGAAACGGTTGACGCCGACCACGACCCGCTCGCCGGAGTCGGTCTCCTGCGCGATGCGGTACGCGCTGCGCTCGATCTCGCCCTTCTGGAAGCCGTGCTCGATGGCGCTGACCGCGCCGCCCATCTCCTCGACCCTCGTCATGAGGTCCACGGCGGCCGCCTCGACGTCGTCGGTCATCTTCTCGATGACGTACGAGCCCGCGAAGGGGTCGACGGTCGCCGTGACGTCCGTCTCGTAGGCGAGCACCTGCTGGGTACGCAGGGCCAGACGCGCCGACTTGTCGGTCGGCAGCGCGATCGCCTCGTCGAAGGAGTTGGTGTGCAGCGACTGGGTGCCGCCGAGGACCGCGCCCAGGCCCTGGACGGCGACGCGCACCAGGTTCACCTCCGGCTGCTGGGCCGTCAGCTGCACGCCCGCGGTCTGCGTGTGGAAGCGCAGCATCAGCGACTTGGGGTTCTTCGCGCCGAACTCCTCACGCATCACACGGGCCCAGACGCGGCGCGCGGCGCGGAACTTGGCCACCTCCTCCAGGATCGTCGTACGGGCGACGAAGAAGAAGGACAGGCGGGGGGCGAAGTCGTCGACATCCATGCCGGCCGCCACCGCGGTGCGGACGTACTCGATGCCGTCCGCGAGGGTGAACGCGATCTCCTGCGCGGGGGTCGCGCCCGCCTCGGCCATGTGGTAGCCGGAGATCGAGATGGTGTTCCACTTCGGGATCTCGGTCCGGCAGTACTTGAAGATGTCCGCGATCAGACGCAGGGAGGGCTTGGGCGGGAAGATGTACGTGCCGCGCGCGATGTACTCCTTCAGCACGTCGTTCTGGATCGTGCCGGTCAACCGCGAGGCCGGGACACCCTGTTCCTCGCCGACCAGCTGGTACATGAGCAGCAGCAGCGCCGCGGGGGCGTTGATCGTCATCGAGGTGGAGACCTTGTCCAGCGGGATGCCGCCGAACAGGATCCGCATGTCCTCCACCGAGTCGATCGCGACGCCGACCTTGCCGACCTCGCCGTGCGCGAGGGCGGCGTCCGAGTCGTGACCCATCTGGGTGGGCAGGTCGAAGGCGACCGAGAGGCCCGTCGTGCCGTTCGCGATCAGCTGCTTGTACCGCGCGTTCGACTCCACCGCCGTGCCGAAGCCGGCGTACTGGCGCATCGTCCAGGGACGGCCGGTGTACATCGACGGGTACACGCCGCGGGTGAAGGGGTAGGCGCCGGGTTCGCCCAGCTTCTCCGCCGGGTCCCAGTCCTTCAGGACCTCCGGTCCGTAGACCGCTTCGATGGGCAGTCCGGACTCCGACTCGCGCGACATCGCTGTGCCTCCCGCTGGGTTACTCGCTGGTAGGTCCGACCCTCGCGACGGACTGTAGTGGTGGCCGTGCGCCCGGTGGAGAGACCCGGGCTGGGACCTTGCTCACAGACCGGCGCGCGTACCTGTTCCCCTCTCGTGGCGCACGCCTTCGCTCTCCACCATGCCGCGCGGTTCACGAACGGTCACGCGCGGGGAACATTCTCAGGGTGTCTCCCAGGGGTATACCTGGCACATCGGCGTGCGGTGGACGGGTGAGACGACGGGGGTTCGAATGCGCACCACGGGCAGGGGAAGATCACTGGCCGCTCTGCTGGCGCTCATCGCGGTGAGCGGCTGCCGGGCCCAGGCCGTCGACGCGCACGGGACGCGGACGCCGGCCAGGGCGACGACCGGCGCGACGAGCGGCGCGACGAGCGGCTCCGGGGCCGCGTCGGACGACGCCAAGCCGAGTGCGGGGAGCGCCGTGCCGGGTTCCCCGTCCCGGGAGCCGGACCCGACCGCTTCCAGGACACCGCCTCCCAAGGTGCTGTGGTCCCGCGGCGACCACGGCCGGGACGTCCGCGAGGTCCAGGCCCGGCTGCGCCAGCTCGCCTGGCTCTTCGAGGGCCCGACGGGGACGTACGACTCCGCGACCGTCACCGCCGTGGGGGGCTTCCAGGGCAAGCGGGGGCTCGCGCGCACCGGCGAGCTGGACGCCGTGACCTGGCAGCGGCTGCTGTCGATGACGCGCGAACCGGCCCGGTGGGAGCTGTACGCGTTCGGCGGCCGGCCCGCGGCGCCGCCCGACCCGCGCTGCCTGACCGGACGGGTGCTGTGCGTCAGCAAGACGAGCCGCACCCTGCGCTGGATGGTCGACGGAAGGACCGTCTCGGTGATGGACGTGCGGTTCGGCGCGCAGTACACCCCGACCCGCGAAGGCGTGTTCAGCGTGAACTTCAAGTCCCGCTACCACGTGTCGACGATCTACCACACGTCCATGCCGTACGCGATGTTCTTCAGCGGCGGCCAGGCGGTGCACTACTCCGCCGACTTCGCGGCCCGCGGCTACGCGGGCGCCTCGCACGGCTGCGTCAACGTACGGGACGAGGCGAAGATCGCGGCGCTGTTCGCGCAGGTCCGCACGGGGGACAAGGTCGTCGTCTACTGGTGACGGCCGGTGCGGGTCGGTCCCTGTGCGCGGGTCTCTCGATGTGTGCTGGGCGCGGGCGGGACCGGGGGAACGTGTCCCGCCCGCGCCGGTGTGCACCGAGCCTGGGTACGGGGGGAACCCCGGCTCGGTGCGACGGCCGATGACCAGTCGGCTCAATCAGTACTGCGTCGACGCGGCCGAAAACGTCACACCGGCGCGGGAGAAAGTTCCAAGGAATACGAAACCGCAGCTCAGAGCGGGTGAGGGAAGAGGCCTCGCCGCCCGGTGACCGACGGCGGGGTCCGCCGCCTGGCCGGGAACCGATGGCCGGGAAGCTGCTCAGACGGCCGACCGACGCGGCGACGCGTCGTCCGCCCGCGCGGCGACCCGCACGGCCGAGGACAGCGCCGACTTGAGCGGCGGCTCCGGTGCCAGGGCCGACGGCGATGCGGGGGCGAAGACCCCGCTGTGGTGGTGGCCGTTGTCGCCCGGGACCATGTGACCGCCGCCGTCTCCGCCGTCGCCGCCTTCGCTGCCGCCGCCGGAGCCGTGCCCGGAACCGTGGCCGGAACCGGAACCGGAGCCGGAGCCGCCCTGCCCGTCACCCTGACCGCCCCGGTCGTCCCGGCCCTCGCCGGAACCTGCTCCCGTCCAGCCCAGGACACGCTTGCAGAACGTCTTCACCCGGCCGCCCCCGCCCGCCGCGTCCGTCAGGACGCGTCTGCGGCCGGCCTCCAGGCTCTTGCCGCCCAGGACATCCCGGCAGGACGAGCGCGTCCTGCTCCACCACTCGTGGGAGCGGGCCGGCCGACCCGGCCCGGACCAGTGGGACTGTCCGCCCGCGGAGTCGCCGGCCACCACGTCGCCGGAGGAGCCGGAACCGGCCGGCCCGCTCGCCGTGGCACCGGGCAGCGGTACTTCGGAACCGTCGGCCTGCGACTCCCCCGGCGACGGCGAGGCCAGCGGGTGCTGCGGTGTCTGCGCCGCGGAAACCGTGGCGGCCGGGTGCGGCCTGTCGTCACGGAACGGAGTCGGCAGCACTCCGGTTCCGGCGGCGACGGCGACCCCGCCGATCATGCCGACGGCCAGCACGGCGGCCAGCCCGAAGCGCACCGGACGACCCCAGCGGACCCGGTGACCGCCCGGAACGGGGGCGCCCAGACTGACCAGACCGGCGTCGGCGGAGTGCGCGGCGGCCCGTGGGTCCCGGCCCGCGGCGAGCTGGACCGGCACTGCGTCGCGACCGGCGCGGGCGGCCCGGAACGCGGCCAACGCGGCGGCCTCGCCCGGAAGTTCGGCACCACCCGGAGCGGGTTTTACGACCAGCGAGGCCAGCGCCTCGGCGAGCCGCTCCACGCGTTCCTTGGTGCCGGCGTCGATGGTCTCCAGCGGCTCGCCGCGCAGCAGACGCTCCGCGGCCTCGCGGTCCAGCCACCTGTAGTCCTCGTCGGCCATCACATGTCCTTCTGCGTCCGCGAACGCGTATGCGTCACACCGGCGGACGTCACCGCGCGTGTGCGCGACGCTCTTGGTGGGGGGACCGCGCCGAGCGCGACCGCGGATTCCGGATCGCCGCCGATCAGCTCCGCGAGCCGCTTCAGACCCCGGTGCGCCGCGGTGCGGACGGCTCCGGGCCGCTTGCCGAGGGTCTCGGCCGCGGACTTGGCGTCGAGGCCGACGACGACCCGCAGCACCACGGCCTCCGCCTGGTCCTGCGGGAGCTGGGCTATCAGCGAGAGGGTACTGCCGGTGGCCAGCGCCTCGATGGCCTCGCCCGCGGTGTCCGACTCGGCGGCCCTGCCGGTCAGTTCGGTCTCGTCGCCGCCGATCGCGGGGCGGCGCCCGCGCATGCGTATGTGGTCGAGGGCGCGGTTGCGGGCGATCCTGGCCGCCCACCCGCGGAAGCGGTCGGCGTCACCGCTGAACCTCTCCAGGTCGCGGGCGATCTGCAGCCAGGCCTCGGAGGTGACGTCCTCCGCGTCCGGGTCACCGACCAGCGTCCGTACGTACCCGAGCAGCCGTGGGTGCACCGCGCGGTACACAGTCCGGAACGCGGTCTCGTCCCCGTCCTGCGCCGCAAGCACCGCGGTGGTCAGCTCCGCGTCGTCCCCCAGCACCCGCGCGCCCCTCTTTGCGCCTGAACCGGCGCCGCTCTCGCGGACCGGGCTCTCGCCGTTGTGGTTGCCTGTCCTCCGCGCACCGGCGCGAATGGCACGTTACGGCCTGAAACAGCTCCCCGTCCACGTCCGTACAACTTGCAACTATGTCGTGACGGAGCGAGGTGTGACACAAAACGCAGTGGCGGCGCTGTAGAGAGTACGGGCCGCCGCGCGGCCCGTGCCGCGCGACGGCCGGGGCCTCTCCTGTGGGGGGTGGCGGCCCCGGCCGTTGCCATCGGCTCTCCGGACGGCCGTCCTCGGTAGGCCGCCACCGCTTCTCGTGGGACACGCCCGGCCCCGCCGCGGACCGGGCCCCGACTGCTCCCCCGCTCCTACTTCTTCTTCGCCGGCTTCTCCGGCTCCGCCTCGGCGTCCGGGTCCCAGTCGGTCCGGTCGGTCCGGTCGGTCCAGTCGTCCCGCCGCCGGGTCCGCGCGCCGTGCGCCCCCCGCTCCCGCGCGGCCCGGTACGCGGCGACGGCCCGCCCCTCCGCGTCGGGGTCGACGGGAACGGTCCGTACGGCGGCGAGCAGCATGTCGAGGGAGAGACCGGGGGAAGGGCCGAGGAAGGGATCGGTGTCCGCGTGCCGTTCACCCATGTACCCGCCCGCCCCTCACCGACCGCTCCTGGCGTTCATCCCGAATCCCCCGGCGTCCGGCGGCCTTCGGGCGTCACCTCGCCCGTCGCGCCGTCGTCCGTGCCGATCGTCCCGCCGTCGTCCGCGCTCCCGCCCTCACCCTCGCCCTCGCCCGTGACGTTGTCCGTCCCGTCGGCGCCGATCTGCTGGGCCAGTCGCTTCAGACCGCGATGGGCCGCGGTACGCACCGCGCCCGGGCGCTTGCCGAGGACACGCGCGGCGGCCGGGCCGTCCAGGCCGACGACCACGCGCAGCAGGACGGCCTCGGCCTGGTCGCGGGGCAGCCGCGCGACCAGTTCCAGGGCGCGCTCGGTGCCGAGGCTCTCCAGCGCCTGGTCGTGGGTGCTGTGCCGGCCGGGCAGTTCCAGCGCCTCGTTCTCGAGCGGGGTGGCCCGGGGCCGTACTTTCTGGCGCCGCAGATGGTCGAGCGCGCGGTGCCGGGCGATGGTCGCGGTCCAGCCGCGGAACCCGGCGCCGTCCCCCCGGAACCGTCCGAGGTCACGGGCGATCTCCAGCCAGGCGTCCGACGCCACGTCCTCGGCGTCGTCCCCGACGATCCCGCGCAGATAGCCGAGCAGGCCCGGCTGCACCATCCGGTAGGCGACCGCGAAGGCGGCCTCGTCCCCCTCCTGCGCCCGCGCCACGGCCGCACCGAGCTCACCGTCGTACACCTGTACGCGACGGGATTCCCCTCCCTGGCCCAACACTGTCCTCGTTCATACCGAGTTCGCCTGAATGCGCACCGTGCGACACGGCCGGCCGTGTCGACGTCCCCGTGGTCATCAGCGTCACCCCGCACGGAAATGTCACAGGCCGTCAGGCCCTCCCCCACGGTGGTTGTTCCGCCGGGCCGGCCCGTACGAGCCCGTCAGCGTCGCGCCCTGTCCCCGGTGGCCTCCCGGCACAGCAGTCGCAGCGAGCCGTCGCCCCCGTAGCAGCGGCGGGCCTCGTCGATCGGGTCCCACAGCCGTCCGTCGGGGGTCCGCAGCCAGTGCTCGCCGCCGGTCTCCCACCACTCCGCGCCGGTGTACCGGGCGACGACCTCGCCGGCGTACGCGCCGAAGCCGCGCAGCGCGCTCTCCACGGCGGCGTACGGCGCCCGTTCACGGCGTATCTCGTCGATCAGCCGGTCTACGCGCCACAGACTCTGCGCCGAGTAGTCGAGGCGCAGCCGGGCGCCCTCACGCATCGTGGCGACGGCGTCCGCCGCCCAGCGCACGGGCTTCGTCGCGGCCTGGGGCCTGGTTGTTCGCTGTGCGTTCACACTCGGGAAAGCGCCCGGCGGACGGGATTCGTCACGCGTTCCGGGCACATCCGCGACACCGGCCCAGGACCCCCATCCGCCCGCGCAGGACAGTCACAGGAACCCCGCAGGAATCAGGTTTACGGCCGACCGGGCCCTTCCGTCCAACATCGGGCCCCGGTCCCGGGGTTCCGCGTCAGGCGCGTCCTCGGGCCCGTCGCGACACCACCGCGCGCAGCACGCGCCGCCCCTCCGTGGACACCTCCAGCGCGGGGCGCAGTCCGCTCGCGCCCCGGCCCGCCAGCAGCTCCAGGACGGTGACCTGGCGGCGCAGTTCGGCGGCGACGAGGGGGGAGATGCCGTCCATGCGGCCCTCACGGTGCGCCGAGACCGGGCACGTGTCCACGTCACCGGCGGCCGCGTCGAGCAGCCGGTGGATCCGCAGGGCCGCCACCGAACACACGTCGGCCCACTCCCGCAGGTCGGGCGCGAAGGGGTCGTCGGGAGCGGCGGCGAGCATACGCCGGACCAGGACGGCTGCTTCGTCCTCACCGTCACCGTCGCCGTCGCCGTCACCGTCGGCGGCCTGTCCGGGAACGACGACCTCCAGCTCGGTCCGTGCCCGTGCGAGGTACTCACCCCAGGCGCCACCGTCCGCGAGGCTCGACCACAGCGGTCTCAGAACCTCGTCGTCACCACCCAGCAGAGGCACACACCGATCCAAACAAGCCAGCCCGCTGGCCGCCAGGCCACGCTCGTCGGCCTGAGCGATCAGGTCCATCAGACTCATCACGCCTCCCCTCGACAGGGCGCTCCCCCTTACGGAGCCCGCACTTTCCCTTACTGCGTGCTCAGCAGCGGGAGTGTCACAGGGGTACCACGCCGAGCGCGTCCAGGGGGCGAAAGCGCGGATTTTCGGCCAACGACGTGGCCCCCGCCATCGGTACGGCGAGCGGGACGCCCGCTCCTGCGCACGGCGCCCACCGCACCCACCGCACCCACCGCACCCACCGCACCCACCGCACCCACGAGGGAATACACCCGGCAGCCCGTGCCGCTCCCCCCGGTGTCCCCACCGGCGGGTGTCAGACGGCTGCCGCGGCCGGTCCGCGCAGCGCCTTCTCGTGCTGCATCCGGGTCAGCCGCAGGACGACGAGAATCGCCAGCAGGGCGGCGGCGATGTCGGCGGCGTCCGCGAACGTCGCCTGGCCGGCCGCGTGGCGGACCTCCAGCGCGGTCCGGGTGTCGCGGTGCTCCACCGTGGAAACCCGGTCGGCGGCCAGCGAGGTCAGCCACAGCGCCCACCAGACGTTGACCAGGCTGTGCGAGATCCGGGAGCCCTGCGGGATGCTCGCGTCCCAGATGTCCAGCATGATCCGGCGCGGGCGCCACAGGTTCAGCACCGGCACGAACCAGCCCCCGACCGCCCAGCCGCGGCCCTGGCTGTGACCGAAGGGGTCGAACACCTCGGCGTTGACCCGCGACCGGTGGAACCAGACGAGGAAGACGACGATGGTCGCGAGCAGGGCGCCCGTCTGCGCGTACCCGGCCGCGGAGTACAGCGAGTCCGCGTGGTCCGCCGTCCGCTGGGTGTCCTCCCCGGTCCGGCCGTCCACCACCGCGGACGCCACGTCGTACATCGCGCGGTCCGCCCAGATCGCGAAGAGGTCGGTCGCGATGACCAGGCCGAGCAGGGCGGCGGTGGCCCTTCCGAGGCCGACCGGCGACCTCAGCCAGGCGGGACCGTGCGGCAACACCGGGATGCCCGTCGGCAGGGGCGCGGGTACGGGCACGGGCGCACCGGACATGGGTGTACTGGACATGAAGCCCCCCGGATCTCCGGCACGCACGCGAGGCGGTACCGGTACAAGAAGCCGGGTGCGCTCCCTCCCCAGAGGGCACACCCGGCACACGAACCATCGGAAGATACGTTCATCCGGCCCCGGCGTCCAACCGATTGCGCCGCCCCCGCGGCGGCCGCCGACAGTGGTCCGACCCACCCGGCGGGGCCGGTTCAGCCCAGTCGGTCCGCGAGGCTCTTGAAGCCGGTCCAGGAGAGCGCGGGCCGGCCCGGATCCCACAGTTTCTGGATGGTCGCGCGCAACGGCATCCTGATGCCCGCCGCCACCTGGTCCTGGGTCTGCGAGGCCGAGAGATCGCACCAGACGGCGAAGCTCCCGCCGAGGATCCGGCCGTCGTACCTCGACGGGACCGGTGTGGTGCCGCGCAGCACGAGCGGGGTCCACTGCTCGTAGATGCGCCGCCCGGTCGGATAGACGAAGGTCTGCGGTTCGCCGAGGACGTAGTAGAGGAACTCGTCGTTGTAGTTGATGAGTTCGCGGCCGGCGCTCAGGTACTCGGCCGGCGGGCGCGCGCCGATCTCCTTCCCGGTCCAGTACGCGACCTCGATGTCCTTGGCGGCCTGGACGCCGCCCCCGCGGAAGAACCCGTCGTTCCAGGCCCGCGAGGTCCGGTCGTGTCCGCGCACCACCGCGGCGCGGTCGTTGAGCCAGCCGGTCGCCAGGTCGGCGACGCTCCCGCCGGCCCCGAAGAGCTTCCTGGCCGCGGTGGCCAGCTGCGGATAGGAGGCCGCCGGGTTCGCCACGGTCAGCGCCTGGTACTCGTCGCCGCCGAGATGCCAGTACGGGCCGGGGAAGAGACCCGCGTACTCGTTGAGCAGGTCGTCGACGATGCCCGCCGACGCGGGCTTGGAGATGTCGACGGCGCCCCGGGTGGGGACCCCCGAGGCGTTCCGGAGCTGGAGGTCGGGGTGGGCGGCGATCACCGCGCCGAGGTGACCCGGCGAGTCGATCTCGGGCACGACGTGGATGTGCCGGCTCGCCGCGAGTTCGACGATGTCCTTGACCTCGGTCTTGGACAGATGCTGCCTGGACACGATCTCCGGGTGGGTGTCCGACTGGATGCGGAAGCCCTGGTCGTCGGAGAAGTGCAGGCCCAGCTCGTTGAACTTCAGATCGCCCAGTTCGCGGACGCGGTCCTCGATCCAGGCCGCCGTGAAGTGCTTGCGGGCGATGTCGAGCATGAACCCGCGGCGTGGCTTCGCGGGCCGGTCGCGTACGACTCCCTCCGGCGCGGTGCCGCCGCCGTGCACCTCCTGCTTGAGGGTGCGCGTGCCGTAGAAGACGCCCGCCTGGCCGGGCGCGGAGATGGTCACCCGGCGGTTCCGCACCGTCAGGGTGTACGACTCCGGGTCGGCGGCCGTGCCGTTCAGGGCGAGTTCGACATCACCGTCCCGGGCCTGTGCCCGCCCCGCGTAGGACAGTTCGAGTTCCCCCGCCATCAGCTTCCCCTCGTCGGCGAGGCCGGCGTCGTCCACGACGACCCGGCCCCCCGCGGCGGGACGCCAGCCGGGCCCCCGGGCGGGCGTGTGCTCCCGCACGGCGGGGATCGTGCGAGGGGCCTGGGAAAGGGGATAGGTCCGGGTGGGCGAGGCGGACGCGGAGGACCGGCTCGCGGCGTCGGACCTGCTCGCCGAGGAGACGCTCGCCCCGGTCGACTCCCCGTCACCGGAGGGCCACAGCACCACGGCCGCCACCACGGCACCCGCCGCCACCACCACTCCGGCGGCCATCAGCGCCGGCCGCCTCCCGCTCCGCACCGGCGCCCGTCGCCGCCTGCCCGTGCTCACCGCACCACGCCCTTCACGATCACACTCGCGCCCCGGCCGTCGAGACCCGCACCTTCACGTACGCATCCCGCACCCCGTACACCTCACGTCGTACACCCCCCGCATGAACCACGGTCCCCTTCTCCTTCACAACCGTCCACCGCACGTTCCGAAACTCTCCCGTCCGGGTGAAATTCAGGCATCGGACGGACAGCTCCCGTCAATCGTCGATACCGTGGCGGCACACTTCTCACTTCATCCCCTGCCACACCACACGTGACGTCCACAGGACGCCACGGCACATACCCGCCGCCACCCCATCGCCGAGGACCCACGCTGCCCGCGCACCGTCTCCCACGCCTCCCCGGCCAGGTCGCCCTACCCGAACAGAAGAGCGCGCCACCGTCCCCGGGGCGCCTGCATCACTTCAACAACGCGCCCGCGCACGACATCGAGCGCGCCCTGCTCACGTGCTGCCGCAATCCACGCTGGGCCCACCGGCTGGCCGCCCACCGGCCCTACCCGGACCTGGACGCCCTGCTGGCCGCGGCCGACGAGGCGGCGTACGACCTCACGCCCGGCGACCTCACCGAGGCGCTGGCCGGCGAGTCGCTCACCCCGCTCCCGGAGGGCGGCTACTCCGCCGCCCACACCGCGCTGAGCGCCGCGCACGCCGCGTACGAAAGCCGCTTCGGGCATGTGTTCGTCATCTGTCTGGACGGCATCGCCCCCGGAGAAGCCCTCGACCGGGTACTCGACGCCATCCGGTCACGATTGACGAACGATCGGGAGGAGGAGCGGGTGACGACGGCGGACGAACTGCGCCGCCTGGCCCGAGGCCGCCTGGCCCGCCTGGTACAGCACTTCAGCGCGCCGCCCGTACGCGAGCGCCCCCTCTAGGAACGCCACCTCCAGGAGCAGCGCCCTTCAGGAGCACCCTTTCCGGGAGCGGCGCCTTCAGACACTCCACCTTCAGACACTCCGCCTCCGGGAACGCCATCCCCGGGAATGTCGGGGCACGCGGCCGCGCTCCGGCCCCCGAACCGCGTCCGCAGTAGCCCGTCCGTGCCTGATTGTCTGCCAGTTTGATCACATAGATAGGGCCGCTGTAAACGTTCCGACAACTCGTCGCTACGATGGCCGGGGCCGGTGGACCGTACCCGGCCGGGCCGACCGACACAGAAGCCGGCAGGCCCCAATCCCCGCTCCCGGAGGGTTCTTCCGTGCCGGCTGGAACGCTGTACCGCGGCCGGGAAGGAATGTGGTCCTGGGTGGCTCATCGAGTCACCGGCGTCCTCATCTTCTTCTTCCTGTTCGTACACGTGCTGGACACCGCTCTCGTCCGTGTCTCCCCCGAGGACTACGACAGGGTCGTGTCCACGTACAAGAATCCGATCGTCGCGCTGTTGGAGTACGGCCTCGTCGCCGCCATCCTCTTCCACGCGCTCAACGGCCTGCGTGTCATCGCCGTCGACTTCTGGTCGAAGGGCCCGCGCTACCAGAAGCAGATGCTCTGGTCCGTCGTCGGAATCTGGGTCGTGCTGATGGCCGGGGCGCTGTACCCCGTCCTCGGGCACGCATTCCGCGAAGTCTTCGGGAGCTGACGCAGATGTCCACCACAGAGACCGCCGCTTCCGGCATCGGCCCCGTCGAGGGCGCGGGCGCGTACTCGGCGTACGGCGTCGACAACCCGGCGCCGCTCATCGAGGCCCCCCGCAAGCGCACCAAGAAGACCCCGAAGTCGACACGCGGCAATTTCGAGATGTACGGCTGGCTCTTCATGCGCCTGTCCGGCATCGTCCTCGTCGTCCTGGTCCTCGGCCACCTGCTCATCCAGCTCGTCCTCGACGGCGGAGTCTCCAAGATCGGCTTCGCGTTCGTCGCGGGCCGCTGGGCGTCCCCCTGGTGGCAGGCCTGGGACCTCGCGATGCTGTGGCTCGCCATGCTGCACGGCGCCAACGGCCTGCGCACGGTCATCAACGACTACGCCGAGCGCGCGAACACCCGCCTGTGGCTCAAGGGCCTGCTCTACACCGCGACGGTGTTCACCATCCTGCTGGGCACGCTGGTGATCTTCACCTTCGACCCGAACATCCGCTAGGCACGGGGCTGAGGTAACCGACTCATGCAGATCCACAAGTACGACACCGTCATCGTCGGCGCAGGCGGCGCCGGCATGCGCGCCGCCATCGAGGCGACGAAGCGCAGCCGCACCGCCGTGCTGACGAAGCTCTACCCCACCCGCTCCCACACGGGCGCGGCGCAGGGCGGCATGGCCGCCGCGCTGGCCAACGTGGAGGAGGACAACTGGGAGTGGCACACCTTCGACACGGTCAAGGGCGGTGACTACCTGGTCGACCAGGACGCCGCCGAGATTCTGGCGAAGGAGGCCATCGACTCGGTCCTCGACCTGGAGAAGATGGGCCTGCCGTTCAACCGGACGCCCGAGGGCCGGATCGACCAGCGCCGTTTCGGCGGTCACTCGCGCAACCACGGCGAGGCCCCGGTCCGCCGGTCCTGCTACGCCGCGGACCGCACGGGCCACATGATCCTCCAGACGCTGTACCAGAACTGCGTCAAGGAGGGCGTGGAGTTCTTCAACGAGTTCTACGTGCTCGACCAGCTCCTCGTCGAGGTCGACGGCGTCAAGAAGTCCGCGGGTGTCGTCGCGTACGAACTCGCGACCGGTGAGATCCACGTCTTCCAGGCGAAGTCCGTGATCTACGCGTCCGGCGGCACCGGCAAGTTCTTCAAGGTGACGTCCAACGCGCACACCCTGACGGGTGACGGCCAGGCGGCGGTCTACCGGCGCGGGCTGCCGCTGGAGGACATGGAGTTCTTCCAGTTCCACCCGACCGGCATCTGGCGCATGGGCATCCTGCTGACGGAGGGCGCCCGCGGTGAGGGCGGCATCCTCCGCAACAAGGACGGCGAGCGCTTCATGGAGAAGTACGCGCCGGTCATGAAGGACCTCGCGTCCCGTGACGTCGTGTCCCGCTCCATCTACACGGAGATCCGTGAGGGCCGCGGCTGCGGTCCCGAGGGCGACCACGTCTACCTCGACCTCACGCACCTCCCGCCGGAGCAGCTCGACGCGAAGCTCCCCGACATCACCGAGTTCGCCCGTACGTACCTCGGCATCGAGCCCTACACGGACCCGATCCCGATCCAGCCCACCGCGCACTACGCCATGGGCGGTATCCCGACGAACGTCCAGGGTGAGGTGCTCACGGACAACACGACCGTCGTGCCGGGCCTGTACGCCGCCGGCGAGGTCGCCTGTGTGTCCGTGCACGGGGCCAACCGCCTCGGCACGAACTCGCTCCTGGACATCAACGTGTTCGGCAAGCGGGCCGGTATCGCCGCCGCGGAGTACTCGGCGAAGGTCGATGCCCACATCGAGCTGCCGGAGGAGCCGGCCTCGAAGGTCGTGGCCCAGGTCGAGCGCCTGCGCGAGTCCACGGGCACCGAGCGGGTCGCGGCTCTCCGCCTCGAACTGCAGGAGTGCATGGACGCCAACGTGATGGTGTTCCGCACCGAGCAGACGATCAAGACGGCGGTCGAGAAGATCGCGGAGCTGCGCGAGCGCTACAGGAACGTCTCGATCCAGGACAAGGGCAGGCGGTTCAACACGGACCTCCTCGAGGCCATCGAGCTGGGCAACCTGCTCGACCTGGCCGAGGTCATGGCCGTCTCCGCGCTCGCCCGCAAGGAGTCCCGCGGCGGTCACTACCGCGAGGACTACCCGAACCGCGACGACGTCAACTTCATGCGCCACACCATGGCGTACCGCGAGGTCGGCGACGACGGCACCGAGTCCATCCGTCTCGACTACAAGCCGGTCGTCCAGACCCGCTACCAGCCGATGGAGCGTAAGTACTGATGGCTACCCCGACCCTCGACAAGGCGGACAGCGCCGGCCAGCCCGAGGCGGGCTTCGCCGACTCGCCGTACATCACCGCCACGTTCCGCATCCGCCGCTTCAACCCCGAGGTCTCGGCGGACGCGGTCTGGGAAGACTTCCAGCTGGAGATCGACCCGAAGGAGCGTGTCCTCGACGCGCTGCACAAGATCAAGTGGGACCAGGACGGCACCCTCACCTTCCGCCGCTCCTGCGCGCACGGCATCTGCGGTTCGGACGCCATGCGGATCAACGGCAAGAACCGTCTTGCCTGCAAGACGCTGATCAAGGACATCAACCCCGGCAAGCCGATCACGGTCGAGGCCATCAAGGGCCTGACGGTGCTGAAGGACCTCGTGGTCGACATGGACCCGTTCTTCCAGGCGTACCGCGACGTGATGCCCTTCCTCATCACGAAGGACACCAACGAGCCGACGCGCGAGCGTCTGCAGAGCGCCGAGGACCGCGAGCGCTTCGACGACACCACCAAGTGCATCCTGTGCGCGGCGTGCACGTCGTCCTGCCCGGTGTTCTGGAACGACGGCCAGTACTTCGGCCCGGCCGCGATCGTGAACGCGCACCGCTTCATCTTCGACAGCCGTGACGAAGCGGGCGAGCAGCGTCTGGAGATCCTCAACGACAAGGACGGCGTGTGGCGCTGCCGCACCACGTTCAACTGCACGGACGCCTGCCCGCGCGGTATCGAGGTCACGAAGGCGATCCAGGAGGTCAAGCGCGCGCTGATCACGCGTCGCTTCTGATCCGGACCCCCGCCCCTTCCGGCCGGCGCCGCAGCCGGCCGTACGGCGCTCCGGGCCCCGTTCCCCTCCGGGGGAGCGGGGCCTTCGCCGTCTCCGCGACGTGCGGTGCGGTCCTGCGCGTAGGGCCCCGCTCCCCCTGAGGGGAACGGGGCCCTACGGGGTGTGCGGGGCCGTCAGCCGCGCAGGACGCGGCCCTGCTTGTCGGTGCGGTCGTTGCTCGTGAAGAACAGGATCGCGTCGATCAGGGCCCAGATGCCGAGGCCGCCGCAGGTGAAGAGCTGGCCGAGCGCCACGCCGGTGGAGCCGACGTAGAAGCGGCCGGCGCCGAAGCCGCCCAGGAACAGCTGGAGAACGCCCGCGATGATCTTGGACTTGTCGGAGTAGGGACGGCCCTGCGGGTCGTAGCCGAAGGGGGCGTCAGGGGTGGGGACGGTCATGAGAGCTGCTCCTGGATGGCTGAAATACAACCGGAACAGAGTGCTCCGGCCGGAGTCCAGGAGGGACCTCATGTCAGAGATCGCCCACGGATCACGTGCGCGTCATCCCCCCTGTGCCGTGGGAGCGTACGGAGATCAATGAACTCCAGGGGAGAGAAATGGATCAATCGTTCCCATCCCGTGATCATTTTCCGGCCACTCGCCCTCCGGGGATCAACCCGCCGACGCCTCCCCGCGTCTAGACGAGGTTGCGGGCCACCGTCCACGCCACCGCCGCGAGCAGGATCATCGCCTGTGTGCGCGGCTTCGTTTGGGGCCTCCAGCGGCGTCCGCGCAGCCCCTCCGAAGCCCAGCGGGCGAGCAGTACGAGGGCGAACGGCGAGGCGAGCAGCAGCGCCCTGTTGTCCAGCCAGGCGCCCGCGAGGTGACCGTGCATCAGGTCGTACACCATGCGGGTACCGCCGCAGGCCGGACAGAGCAGCCCGGTGACCAGACGGAACGGGCACCGGGGCAGGACATGGCCGGGCTGGTGCGGATCGGTGACGTACAGATAGCCCGCCCCGGCCGCCCCGGCGGCGAGCACCGCGAGGGGTGCCGCCGCCGGGTGCCGCGGCGCGACCCCGCGCGCCGCGACGGAATCAGCCACGCAGGACCCGGCCCTCGGAGTCCGTGGCGCTGTTGCCCGTGAGCAGCATGATCCCGTCGATCAGGGCCCATATGCCGAAGCCGCCACAGGTGAAGAGCTGCGCGATGCCGATGCCGACACTGCCCATGTAGAAGCGCCCGATGCCGAGGCTTCCCAGGGTGAGCTGGAGGACACCGGCGACAATCTTCGACTTGTCGGAGTACGGGCGGCCGTAGGGGTCGTAGCCGTAGGGCGCGTTCGGGTCGCCGGTGTACGTGCCGGGCGGAAGGGCGCCCATCGGGTAGCCACCGGGCTGCGCGTACCCGTGCGGCCCCGGCTGCTGGTAAGGACCCTGCGGTCCGGGGCCGTACGGGCCGGGGCCGCCGGGCGGAGTCGCGCCGGCGTGCGGATAGCCGTAGCCGGGCGGCTGGTTCGGGGGCTGCTGCGGCTGCTGCGGCTGATCGGTCAAGGTGCTGGCTCCTGGTAGGCGCGTGCGTGGGGGCGGAGGACTCGTACGAAAGTCGAAAACAGGTCAGGCCATCTTGCAGCAGGAAACCCGGTACGGAGAAGTGCGTTTGTCCGCGGACCGGCGGGCAGCCCACCCCCGCCGCCCCGTCCGCGCCACGCGGGACACGCGCCACGGACGGCACGCTCCCGCGGGCCCGGTCTCCGCTCAATGAGTGACCCGCACGGTCAGCCCCCGTGGGCGAAGGCGGACGAACACCTAATCTGACGGCATGTCAGATGACGTGTCACATGAGCTGCTCGGCCTCGACAACGTACTGCTGCCGGTGGGTGACCTCGGCGCGGCGGTGAGCTTCTACGAACAGGCCGGGTTCCCGGTGGCGTTCCGGCTCGACGAGGCCGGCATCGCCCTGCTGAAGGTGGGCAAGGAGACTCCGGGGCTGCTGCTGCGCCTGGAGGAGGAACTCAGCCCGCGGCCGCCGGTATGGGCCTCGGCACGGGTGTGGCTGGAGGTCCGGGACGCGCGGGCCACGGCCGACGCGCTGACCGCGGCCGGCATCCGGCCGCTCGCCCCCGTGTTCACGGTCGCCACCGGGAGAACCGTCGAGATCGCCGACCCCTGGGGCAACGTCATCGGCTTCACGGACTACACCAAGCGGCCCGAACTCGCCCGCCGCCCCTGACGGCCGCCGTCCGGATCATGCGGCGGAACGCGCGCGGAGGCATCGCGGGCGTGACGCCGGGCACATCCCCACCCCTGACTTGAACATGTTCAAAAGCAGGTCTACATTCCTACTCGACAGCGTTTTGAACGCGTTCAAGAAGGGGTGGGGACATGGACCTCACGGTCGTCGCGTACGTCATCTATCTGCTGGTCAGCATCGCGCTGACGGTCTGGGTGGCGCGCACACTGAGCCACAACGGGCGGATCTTCCTCGCCGACGTGCTGCACGGGAACGAGAAGCTCGCCGAAGCCGTCAACCACCTGCTGGTTGTGGGCTTCTACCTGATCAACCTGGGCTTCGTCGCGCTCTACCTGAACGGGGACGACGACATCGAGAACGCCCGCGGGGTCTTCGAGGCCCTGTCGACCAAGCTCGGCGTCGTCCTGCTCGTCCTCGGTGTCATGCACCTCGGCAACGTGTACGTGCTCAACAGGATCCGGCGGCGGGGCGTGATGGAGCGGGAGCAGCTGCCGCCCGTCGGACCGACGGACTGGGTCGCGCCCGCGGCCGGGGTGTGACCCCGGTGACCGCATCCTCGGGCACCCGGGACCGGGACGCCGCGCGCGTCCCGGTCCGCGGGCTCACCGTTCTCTACGACGCGCGGTGCTCGCTCTGCGCCTTCCTGCGCGACTGGCTGGCGAAGCAGCCCCAGCTGGTGCCGCTGCGGCTGGTACCGGCCGCCTCCGACGAGGCCCGGGGACTCTTCCCCGCGCTCGACCACCGGGCCACCCTCGACGAGATCACCGTCGTGGGCGACGCCGGCCAGGTCTACCAGGGGGCCGCCGCCTGGGTCGTCTGCCTGTGGGCGCTGCGCGAGTACCGGTCGCTCGCGCACCGGCTGAGCACCCCGGCGGGCGCCCTGCTCGCGAGGGGCGCGCTGCTCGCCGCCGCCAAGTGGCGCGCGGGCCGGCGCCGCGCCGAGGGGTGGGGCGGGCAGGCCTACCAGCGGGGCGACGGATGGACGTACGAGCCGACCATCGGATGGCTGTACAACCCTCCCGGCTGTGCCGGCGGCACCTGTTCCACTCGTTAGGCTCATGACCGTGCCAGCACCGACAGAGGACCCCGGCCCCGGCAAGGACTCCGAGGGCCCGGACCAGAGCCCGGACCAGAGCCCGGACAAAGGCCCCGCGAAGAGCGAGCAGACCCGCGCCCTGATCCTGGAAACGGCTCTCCGGCTGTTCCAGGAGCGGGGGTACGACAAGACGACCATGCGGGCCATCGCCAAGGATGCCGGGGTCTCGGTCGGCAACGCGTACTACTACTTCGCCGGCAAGGAGCACCTGATCCAGGGCTTCTACGACCGGATCGCCGCGGAGCACCAGGTGGCGGTCCGGCCGGTCCTGGAGCGCGAGAAGGATCTGGAGGCGCGGATCGCGGGCGTGCTGAAGGCATGGCTGGACGTGGCGGAGCCGTACCACGAGTTCGCGGCGCAGTTCTTCAAGAACGCGGCCGATCCCGACAGCCCGCTCAGCCCCTTCTCCCCCGAGTCGGCCGGACCGCGCGAGGAGTCCATCGCCCTGCACCGGAAGGTGCTCGCGGGGTCGAAGGCGAAGGTCCCCGAGGAGCTGCGGGACGTCCTGCCCGAGCTGATGTGGCTGTCGCAGATGGGGCTCGTCCTGTACTGGGTCTTCGACCGCACGGAGGGACGCGAGCGCAGCTACCGGCTCGCCGAGCGCGGCGCCCGGCTCACCACCCGAGGGGTCTCGCTGGCCCGCTTCCGGGTGCTGCGGCCGCTCGTCCACGAGGTGCACGAGCTGTTCACGGACTTCCTGCCGGGGATGACGAGGCTGCTCCCCGATCCGGCGGTCAAGGGGCGGACCGAGTGATCACCATCGGGTGAGGCGGCGCGAACCGGACACCGGGGGCCCGCCCGCTCTACGACGCTGTCCTCGACACCAGCCCGCAGGAGGTACGTGATGTCCGCAGCATCCGTCGAGCGGCCCCATGGCGACCGTCCGCTGACCGCGGAGGCGAACCGGCTCATGGACCGCCGGACTTGACGGCGGCGAGACCGCGGTGCTCGAAGGAGTCGGTCTCTGGCTCCCGACCGGTTCGGAGGACTACGCGGTACCCGATCTCGTTGTCGTCGACGCCGACATCGAGGACCACCTCGTCGAGAACAACTGCTACGACCCAGACTGCTTCCGCTTGGTCCTTGAGGTCACCTCCAGCAACTACCAGACCGACCTCCGCACCGAAGTCGCGGCGTACGCCGAGGCGAGGATCCCGGTCTATGTGATCGTCGACCGCAGGCACCAGCGGCTCCACGTGCTGACCGAGCCCCTCGGGGACGAGTACGCGGGTCATCGCGTCCACGCCCCCGGGGAACTCGCCGTGCTGCCCGACTCGATCGGCGCCAAGGTGACCCTGGACGTCGACGAGGTCCTGAAGGCCGGTCAGCTCACGGCTAGTTGACCGCGTCCACCTCGTCCTCGGTCAACTCCACGTCGTGCACCAGCGGTTCGCCGCCCACCAGTACATGTCCGGCACGGGCCGCGTACGAGGGTGCCGTCGCCGCCAGGAGGTACGTCCCCGGGGCCGGCACCGAGACGATGTACGAGCCGTCGGCCAGTGACGTCACCCGGTCAAGCTGGCGCCCGCCCTTGGAGAGCAGCGTGACGACCGCCCCGTCGAGGGGTTCGCCCGTCGCGTCGCGGACGAAACCGTGGACGGCGCTCGCTCCTCCCTGCGCGGGCACCGCCACCGGCTCCGTCTCCTCCGCCGGTTCCACCGCCAGATGCGGAAGCCGCTTGTCGAGGCCTGCCGGCAGCCACCAGTTGGAGTTGCCGAGCAGATGCATCGCGGCCGGCACCAGCGCCGTACGGAGGATGAACGCGTCGAGCGCGACCGCCGCCGCCAGGCCGACGCCCGCCATCGCCGCCCCCGAGTCGCCGCTCAGGACGAAGGCCAGGAAGACACAGACCATGATCAGGGCCGCGGAGTTGATGACCCGGCTGGTCTCCGCGAGACCGACGCGCACCGCCCGCGCGTTGTCCCTGGTGTGCACCCACTCCTCGTGCATCCGGCTCACCAGGAACACCTGGTAGTCCATCGACAGGCCGAAGAGCAGCGAGAGCATGATGACGGGCAGGAAGGCGTTGATCGGTCCCTGTTTGCCGAGGCCCAGCAGCTCCAGGCCCCAGCCCCACTGGAAGATCGCGACGAGGACGCCGAAGGACGCGGCGGCCGCGATCAGGTTCATCACGGCGGCCGTCAGCGGCACCACCAGGGAGCGGAAGGCGACCATCAGGAGCAGGAAGCCGAGGCCGATGATGGTCGCGACGAAGAGCGGGAGACGGTCCCCGGTCACCGTGGAGAAGTCCTTGGAGATCGCCGTCACACCGCCCACGTGTGCCTGGGCGCCCGCGTCGGGGATCGCCTTGTCCCGCAGGGCGTCGATGAGCTGGTCCGTCTTCTCGGACTGCGGCGAGGTGGTCGGCACGACCTGGATCACCGTGACGCCCCCGGCGGGCGGCAGCGCGGCGACCTGGGCGACACCGTCGGTCGCGCGGATGTTCCGCACCAGCGCGTCCGTGTCACCACCCGACGAGACCACCTGCAGCGGGCCGTTGAAGCCGGGGCCGAAGCCCTCCGCGAGCAGGTCGTAGGCCTTCCTCGTCGTCGTGGTCGCGTCGTTGTTGCCCTGGTCGGTGGCACCGAGCCGCAGCGACAGCACGGGCAGCGCGAGGACCGCCATGACGACCACGGCCACCGCGGCGATCGTGCGCGGACGTTTCTGCACGCCCGCCGACCAGCGCGCGGCCGGGCCGCTCGCGGACTCCGGCTCACGGCCTCCCTCGGCGGCCAGCTTGCGCCGCTGCCGGCGGCTGAGCACCCGGGGGCCGAGGAAGCCGAGCAGCGCGGGCAGCAGGGTGACCGCCGCGAGCACGCTGAACACGACCGTCAGCGAGGTGCCGATGACCACGCCGTCCAGGAAACGCAGGTTGGTCACGAGCATCCCGGCGAGCGCGATGCACACCGTGCCGCCCGCGAACAGCACGGCCCGCCCCGAGGTGTTGAGCGCCGTGACCGCCGACTCCTCGGGGTCCGCGCCACGCAGGATGCCGCGCCGGTGCCGGGTGACGATGAACAGCGCGTAGTCGATGCCGACGCCGAGTCCGATCAGGGTGGCGAGCAGCGGGGCCAGGTCGGGCACGTCCGTGACATGGCTGACCAGCTGGGTGGAGAACAGTCCGGTGCCCACGCCGAAGACCGCGATGCCGATCGGGAGCAGCATCGCGAAGAGCGAGCCGAAGGCGAGGAAGAGGACGAGGGCCGCGGCCAGGATGCCGACCATCTCGGCGAGCCCGGTGGGCGGTTCCTGGACCCGCTGGATCGCCTGGCCGCCCAGGTCCACCCGCAGACCGGCGCGTTCCGCGCCCTGCGCCGTGTCCACGACGCTCTGCACCAGTTCCTTGGGCACGGCGTTGGCCTGCTCGGCGAAGGTGACCTGGGCGTAGGCGATCCGCCCGTCCTCGCTGATCTGCGCCGCGCCCTGCGCGCCCGTGTACGGGCTGGTGACGCCGCCGACGCCCTTCATCCCGCCGATCTTCTCGAGCACCGGCTGGATCCGGGAGCGTACGGCCTGGTCCCGGACCGTGCCCGCGTCGACCTTCCACACCACCGTGTCGGTGTCGCCCGCGCGGTCCGGGAAGGCCTTCTCCATCAGGTCGTACGCGCGCTTGGAATCCGTGTCGGGCAGGGAGAACACGTTCGCGTAGTCCGTGCCCGCGGTGGTCGCCGCGGTCCCCAGTCCGAGCAGCGCCCCCACCCACAACAACAGGACCACCAGCCGGTGCCGATAGCACCACCGTGCCAATGTCGCCACGCTCAACACTCCTTAGTCGGTCGGTCGGTCCCCCAGGTCCTGGAAGAACCATCGAACGGCGTGCTCGCACGATGAACGACCCGGCCATGACTCTCAAGGAACTCCAAGACGGGAGCCGCCCCCGGCGGGACGTACGTGCGGATACTGGGGGCATGACCGCTCATGAGGGTGCCACCGTCCTCGTCGTCGAGGACGAGCCGAGCATCGCGGACGTCCTCGCCATCGCCCTGCGTTACCACCGCTTCGAGGTCATGACCGCGGGCACCGTCCGCCGGGCGCTCACGCTCGCCGAGCGCACCCGCCCCGACGCGGCCCTCCTCGACGTGATGCTGCCGGACGGCGACGGCCGGGCCCTGGGCCGTGAACTGCGCCTGCGGCAGCCCGATCTTGCGGTCGTCTTCCTCACCGCCAGGGACGCGCCCGCGGAGATCGTGGGCGCGCTCGGCTTCGGCGACGACTACATCACCAAGCCGTTCAACATCGACGAGGTCGTCGCCCGTATCACCGCCGTCCTGCGCCGCACCCGCCCCGCCGACGTCCTGCCGCAGCGCCCGCCACTGCGCTACGGCGAACTGGAACTGGACGAGACGACGTACTCCGTGCACCGCGGCGGCCGGACCGTGGAACTCACCCCGACCGAATACGCGCTGCTGCGCTTCCTGGTGCGCAACGGCGGCCGGATCGTGCCCAAGGAGCAACTCCTGCGGCATGTGTGGCAGTACGAGCACTCGGCCGAGTCGACCGTCGTGGAGACCTACATCAGCTATCTGCGGCGCAAGCTCGAACCCCTCGGACCACCGGTCATCCAGACCCGGCGGGGTGTCGGGTACGGGCTCGCATGAAGGTCCCCGATCGCCTCCTCGCGGCCCGGGTGGGCATCCGGCGTCCCCGCCGCCACCACGGGATCCACTCGCTGCGCGGCAAGCTGACACTCGCCAACGTGGCGCTGCTGGCCGTGGGCATCATCGTGGCGACCGCCGTCAGCCTGATGGGCATGCGGCACTATCTGATCGACCAGGTCGACACGGAGCTGGTCAAGACGCGGGACTCGCTGACCGGTTCACAGCTCACGCTGCACCAGATCGACTCGCTGACCGCGCTGTCCTTCGTCCGCAACCACCTGACCCCCCGCGCGGACGGCTCCCCGCAGCCGGACTCGATCTTCGCGGCGGTGGACGGCCGGGGGCGGCCGCTCAGCATCGGCGGGTTCAAGCCGACCGGCACCCAGCGCGCACTGGTCGCCGCGGTGGACGACCCGCGCGCCCTCGTCCGCGACAGGGCGCTGCACGACATCACCGTGCACGGCGCCGCCTACCGCGCCACCGGCGCCCGGCTCGCCGACGGCACCTATGTGCTGCTCGCCACCTCCACCGACGCGCTGCAGAAGGGCATAGCCAAGGCCCTGCGGCTCGATCTCGCCGTGGGGACCCTGCTGCTGACACTGCTCGCGGTGCTGACCATGCTCAGTGTGAGCCGTCGGCTGCGGCCGCTCGAGGACATGGTGGAGACCTCGTCGGCGATCGCCGAGGGGGACCTGACACGGCGCGTACCCTCCAGCCATCATCCGACCCAGGAGGTCGAACAGCTGCGGCTCGCCCTCAACTCCATGCTCCAGCAGGTGGAGGCGGCCTACCGGACGCGTGAGCGCAGCGCCGCCCAGCTGCGGCGGTTCGTCGGGGACGCCTCGCACGAGCTGCGCACCCCGCTGTCCGCGATCCGCGGCTACCTCCAGCTGTACGACAAGGGGATGCTGAGCGAGCCGGCCGAACGGCGGCGGGCCTGGGACCGGATGAACGCCGAGGCCGACCGGATGGGGCGGCTGGTGGACGAACTGCTCACCCTGGCCCGCCTCGACCAGCGGCCCGAGCTGCGGTTCAGGAACGTCGACCTGAGCCGGCTCGTACGGGACGCCGCGGAGGACCTGCGCGCCCAGCAGCCGGGGCGGCCGGTGACGGTGGGCGCCGACGGCACCCTGCTGGTGCACGCCGACGAATCGGGGCTGCGGCAGGTGCTGGGCAACCTGGTGGCCAACGTCCGTACCCACACGCCCGCCGAGGTGCCGGTGCGGCTCGGTCTGGAGCGCGCGGACGGGGTCGTACGGCTGTGTGTCGCGGACCAGGGTCCGGGGCTCGCCGAGGACGACGCGGCCCGCATCTTCGACCGGTTCTTCCGGGCGGGCGGCGGCGCGGGCAGCGGACTGGGGATGGCGATAGTGCAGGGGGTGGTGACGGCTCACGGGGGCGATGTGGCGGTACGGACGGCGCCGGGCGAGGGGCTCGCCGTGACTGTGACCCTGCCCGCTCGCTGACCTGCTTGAACATATGCGGTGGTGCCCTTGAAGATAAGCAGACCTGGGGCATTGAACACGGTCCGCCGTGGTGCCGTACAGAGAAGCAGGTGGCCCGGCCCTGTGGGGCCTGGTCCGCCGCGCCATCACCGGGCTTCGCACGGAAGGACCTTCGGGTTGTCGTTCAACACGAGCTCTCGACAGTTGCCGGACACGGACGAGACGCCCGACGAGGCGCGCCCGCAGGAAACCCGGACGCCGGACGCGCCCGCCGAGCCGGAGACCCCGGAGACCGCCGCCCGCGCGACGACCACCGGCCCCGCCGAGGCCGCCGCCCCCTCCGAAGCCGACGCGCCGGGCGAGTCCCCCGAGGCCGCCGAACTCGCGGAATCCGCCGGGTCCGCGGAGCCCGCCGCGCCCGCCGAACCCGCTGTGGCCGCCGAAGCCGCCGTACCCGCAGACGAAGTCGCCGCCTCTCCGGCGCGGGTCAAAGGGCGGTGGCGCGGATGGCGGGCGAAGTACCCCGTCGCCGCGCGGGCCCTGACCTGGACCACCACCGCTCTCGCCGCCGTGCTCGTGCTGTTCGCGCTGCTCATGCCCAACACCAGCGCCGGTTTCCGGCCCGGCGGGTTCGTACGCATCCCGGTGGAAGCGGTCTTCGGCGCGGCCGTGCTGATCGTCCTGCCCCGCAGGCCCCGGGTGGTGGCAGCGGCGGCCGGCGGCCTGGTCCTGGGCGTGCTGACCATCCTGAACCTCCTCGACATCGGCTTCAACGAATACCTCGGGCGGGGGTTCAACCTCGTCCTCGACTGGTCGCTGTTCGCCGACGCGCGGGCCTATCTCCAGGACACGCTGGGCAAGGGGGTGACGCTCGGCCTCATCGTCGCCCTCGTGCTGTTCGTGATCGTCCTGCTCGCCGTCATGTCGCTCGCGGTCGTCCGGCTCGCCGGCGTGATGTCCCGGCACACCGTGATGGCCACCCGCTCGACCCTGGTGCTCGGCACCGTCTGGATCGCCTGCGCGGCGCTCGGCGTGCAGTTCACCGGCGTGCCCGTCGCCTCCGACCTCACGGCCAAGTCCGTCGAGGACCGCGCCAAGCGGGTGCAGGCGACCCTGCGGGACGAGGCGGCGTTCGCCAAGTTCGCCAAGAAGGACGCTTTCGCCAACACCCCGCCGGACCAGCTCCTGACGGACCTGCGCGGCAAGGACATGATGATCACCTTCATCGAGAGCTACGGCCGCAGCGCGATCGAGGACCCGGTCATGGCGCCGGGGGTCGACGCGACCCTCACGGCCGAGAACCAGAAGCTGGTCAAGGCCGGATTCGCGGCGAAGAGCGGCTGGCTGACCTCGGCGACGTACGGCGGAAGCAGCTGGCTCGGCCACTCCACGTTCCTGTCCGGCCTGTGGATCAGCAACCAGCAGCGGTACCGCACGGTCACCGCGGGCGACCACCTGACCCTCACCAAGGCCTTCAAGAAGTCGGGCGGCTGGGACACCGTCGGCGTCATGCCGGGCGTCCAGAAGGCCTGGCCGGAGTCCCAGTTCTACGGCCTCGACAAGGTCTACGACTCCCACAAGCTCGAGTACAAGGGCCCGAAGTTCAGCTGGTCGACGATGCCCGACCAGTACGCCCTGACCGCGTTCGAACGCCTGGTGCACGGCAAGAAGCACGACAAGCCGCTGATGTCGGAGATCATCCTGACCTCCAGCCACCAGCCCTGGGCACCGATCCCCAAGCTGGTCCCGCAGGACCAGGTCGGTGACGGCTCGGTCTACGACGCCATCGAGAAGGCGGGCAAGAATCCCGCCGACATCATCACCGACTCCTCGAAGTCGAAGCAGGAGTACGGCAAGTCCATCCAGTACTCGGTGTCGAGCCTGATCAACTACCTGGTCGAGTACGGCGGCAAGAACACCGTGCTGATCTTCCTCGGTGACCACCAGCCCATCGCCCGGGTCAGCGGCAACCACGCCAGCCGTGACGTGCCGGTCTCGATCGTCGCCAAGGACCCGAAGGTCCTGGACAAGATCGCCGACTGGGGGTGGACGGACGGTCTGCAGCCCGAGCACAACGCCCCGGTCTGGAAGATGAGCTCCTTCCGCGACCGCTTCATGACGGCGTACGGCTCGACTCCGGCCCCGTGAGTCACCCGGCCCCCCGCGTCACCCGGGGCCGGGAAGCCGTCGCTCAGGCCTGCCGGGAGGCCAGCTCCACGAGGGTGATGTCCGACGGCGCGCCCACCCGGGTCGGCGGCCCCCAGGCTCCCGCGCCCCGGGAGACGTACAACTGCGTGTCGCCGTACCGCTCGAGGCCCACCACGGTGGGGTTCGCGAGTTCGGCGACGTAGTTCCCGGGCCAGAGCTGGCCCCCGTGGGTGTGGCCGGAGAGCTGGAGGTCGACACCGTGACGTACGGCGTCGTGGATCTGCACCGGCTGGTGCGCGAGCAGCACCACGGCCCGCGCGGTGTCCCGGCCGCCCAGCGCCCTGCCGAAGTCGGGGCCCTGTCCCTCGCTCTCGCCCGCCACGTCGTTGACGCCGGCGAGGTCGAATCCGGCCAGTTCCGTCCGCGCGTTCTCCAGCGGACGCAGACCCAGTTCGCGTACTTCCGCGACCCACTGCGCGGCGCCCGAGTAGTACTCGTGGTTGCCGGTGACGAAGTACGAGCCGTGCCGTGCCCGCAGCCCGGCGAGCGGCGCGGCGGCCGGTCCCAGGTTCTTCACGCTGCCGTCGACCAGGTCCCCCACCACCGCGATCAGGTCGGGCTGCGTCGAGTTGATCGTGTCGACGACGCGCCGGCAGAAGTCCCGGCCGAGGACAGGACCGAGGTGGATGTCACTGACGACGGCGATCCGGAAGCCGTGCGCGGACCGGGGGAGTCTGGCCAGCGGTACGGTCACCCGCTTCACGCGGGGCCCGCGCAGGACGCCGTAGGTGCCGTATCCGACGGTTCCCACGGCGACGGCGGCGGCGGTCCCGCCGACGGCCCGTGAGACGAAGAGCCGACGTGACGGTCCCGGCGCGTCGCCGCCCGCGGGTCCGGGGCCCGTCGCCGCCCGCGAAGGGGCGCCGGGCTGTCCGGGCGCGGCGGCCGACGCGGCGGCACCGGCTTCCCGCGGAGCGACCCGCACGACCGGCTCCGTGGCCGGGCGGGGAGGTACCGCGGGTCCCGTCGCCGCCCCCACGGCGACGCGCGACGCCTCAGGCCCGTCGGCGGTCCGCCGCCGCACGAGCCGTGCCACCAGGGGCCGTACGGCCTCCCCCGCCACGACCGCGAGCAACAGGTAGAGGGCCAGCGCCATCCACAGGAAGCCGGGCCAGGCCAGCGTCCGCTGGAGCCAGAAGGGCGCGCCCCCGCGTTCCGCGGCGACCGCGCCGACCATCAGCACGGGGCCGGTGACGAAGACCACGGTGCCCGCGCGGCGCGCGAGCCCCGGACCGGTCGTCGTCTCGCGCACCAGACGGCGCCAGAGGTACCGGTGCAGGCCCGCGAACACGGTCAGGGCCGCCAGACCCACCAGCAGGAAGACGATGACCACGACCCCGTGTCCCCCGTCGCTATGCGGTCTGTCGCAAGGCGCGCAGCCCGCGGAACCCGATGGCCCCGACGACCGTCCCCAAGACAAAGGAGACTACGGCGAGCGTCAGATGAACCCAGAAGTACGCCGTCGGATCCCCCGCGTCGTCGAACGCGAGCCCGCTGCCGTCCTTCCACAGGTTCTTGACGAAAGTGATCCAGATGACCCAGCTCCACACCCCGAAGGCGAGCAGGAACCAGGAGACGGGGCGGCTGAGCTTCATGGGTCCAGTATCGCCGCCATCAGCCGTCACCCGTCGCCGGGGTGGGCAGGGTGAGAGGACTTCACCGCCGGAGCCATGTACTTTCTCGACCGTGCCCGCCATCAAGAAGACCATCAAGCGATCGTTGTTGGTCACATCCGCCACCCTGTTGTCCCTTTCGCTGACGGCCGCTCCGGTCCTGGCCGCCGACAAGCCGTCAACCTCGCCGTCGCCGACACCGAGCGCCACTCCCCCGGCGAACATGTCGACGGTCGGCGGCGCGCGGCTCGGCCTGCCCGGGACCCAGGCCGACCTGGGCAGCGGCGCCCCCGTGCTGCCGAAGGACGTCACCGCGCGCTCCTGGATCGTCACCGACGCCGAGTCCGGAGAGATCCTGGCCGCGCACAACGCGCACTGGCGGCTGCCCCCGGCGAGCACCCTGAAGATGCTCTTCGCCGACACGCTGCTGCCGAAGTTCCCCCGGGCCGAACGGCACAAGGTCGCCGTCACCGACCTCGCCGACATCGGCGCGGGCTCCAGCCTGGTGGGGATAAAGGAGGACGAGACCTACACGGTGCACGACCTGTGGCTCGGGGTGTTCCTGCGCTCGGGCAACGACGCCGTGCACGTGCTGTCGGCCATGAACGGCGGCGTCGGGCAGACGGTCAAGGCGATGCAGACGCACGCCGACGATCTGCAGGCCCTGGACACGCATGTGGTGACCCCCGACGGCTACGACCAGAAGGGCCAGGTGTCCTCTGCGTACGACCTGACGCTGTTCGCCCGCTCCGGGCTGCAGAAGAAGGACTTCCGGGAGTACTGCTCGACGGTGCGGGCGAAGTTCCCCGGCGAGACGAAGAAGGACAAGAAGGGCAAGACGAGCCGTGAGTCCTTCGAGATCCAGAACACCAACCGGCTGCTGACCGGCGACAGTGACATCTCCACGTACCAGGGCATCGCGGGCGTGAAGAACGGCAACACCACCAACGCGGGGGCGACCTTCACCGGTGTCGCCGAACGGAACGGCAAAGTGCTGCTGGTCACCGTGATGAACCCGGAGAAGCACGAGCACAACGAGGTCTACAGGGAGGCCGCGCAACTGCTCGACTGGGGCTTCAAGGCGGCGGACAAGGTCACGCCGGTGGGTGAGCTGGTACCGCCGAGGAGCGCGGACACCAGTACGCAGGCGGGCTCGGACCCGTCGGGCGGCCCCTCGTCCGCCGCGTCCGGCGCGGGCAAGGGGTCGACGGCGCCGGTGGCCGCCTCCGCGGGGGCCAAGGACAGCTCGAGCGGAGCCGGGATCGCGCTGGCCGTCGCCGGGGGCCTCCTCCTCGTGGTGGCCGCCAGTGCCTTCCTGGTCAACCGCCGGTGGCCGCTGCCGGACCTGCTGCGCCGGCGCCGCTGACCTCACCGGACCCGGGGCCGGCGCGCCGGGCGGCCCCGGGTGCCGGGTCCCCGGACTCCGGGTCCTCGGACTCCAGGTCCCCGCTCTCCGGGTCCTCGTGCTCCGTCGCCGTCCAGGACGCGCAGAACAGCAGCAGTTTCGCGGTGAAGTTGATCCACAGGAGCAGCGCGACGGGCACCCCGAAGGCGCCGTACATGCTCTTCGACGCGATGCCCCTCATGTAACTGCTGAGCAGCAGCTTGAGCAGTTCGAAGCCCGCGGCGCCGATGAGGGCGGCGACGACGAGCCGGCGGCGGGACGGCTGGACGCCCGGCAGCAGGGTCAGCAGGTACAGCAGGAGCAGGAAGTCGGCGAGCACGGCGACCGCGAACGCGGCGGCCTGCAACAGCCCCCCGCCCCAGCCGTTCTGGTCGACGTCGAACAGCCGGGCGGTCCAGCCGACCGTCGTGGAGGCGGCGGCGGAGGCGCCGATGGTGACGAGCACCGCGCCGCCGAGCCCGACGAGGACGCCACCGTCCACGAGCTTGCGCAGCAGCGGGTTCTCCTCGCTGTCGGGAAGCTCCCAGACCGCGCGCAGACAGTCCCGCATCTGGCCGACCCAGCCGATGCCGGTCAGCAGCAGAACAGCGCCCGCGATGACGCCGATCGTGCCCGCGTTCTGCACCAGCGTGTTGATGTCCAGTTGGTCGGAGATCCCCGGCACCTGCTCGGCGATCTTGTCCTGGAGCTGTTTCTGCTGAGGGACGCTGAGCGTGGCGGCGCCGACCGCGGCGGCGACGGTCAGCAGCGGGAAGAGCGCCACGAAACTGACGAAGGTCATCGCGGCGGCGAGCCGCGTCCACTTCACCCGGTCCAGCCGCTCGTACGACCGCCATGCGTGCGTGGCCATGAGGCGCGTGACCAAAGGGCCCACACCCGGGAGTCTGCTCAGCCAGTCCATGATCCGAATCTGCCCTCGCCTCGGAAAACCCATGTCCGGGTACCCCGAAATCGCCGGACAGTGGCGAGCGCCGTGCCGGTCCCCGCGCCCGAGACGGTGTCGGCGCGCCGCGAGGTGCTCCCGAGGGCGCAGTGGCCGGGGGAAGAGGCCGAGGTCGGCGGCGAGGCGAGGAGGCCGACCGCGGCGGAGCCGGGGAGTTCCCGGGTGAGCGGCCGGGGAGCCGCGGTGCGCTGGGCGGGACTCACCGGTTCACGATCGCGAGACCGTACATCGCGAGCCACACCAGGCCGATCAGGGCGAGCGGCCGGTCGCGCAGGACGACGTCCTCGGGTTCGCCGGCGGTGCCCCGGTCGGCGAAGACCGCGTACCGCAGGACCGCCAGGATGAAGGCGACCATCGACAACTGGCGCCAGGGCAGCACACCGGTGCTGGGCACGCCGCCGTCCTCCAGGGCCCACAGGCAGTAGCCGAGGACGGAGACCCCGGCCGCGAGCTGCCAGACGAAGCGCAGGTAGCCGGTGGTGTACTCGGTGAGCAGCGCGCGGGTGACCCCCGCCTTCCCGGCCATCTGGACGGCCTCGGAGTACCGTTTCGCCGACACCATGAACAGCGCGCCGAAGCCCGTGGTGATCAGGAACCAGCGCGAGAGCGGGAGGCCGAGGGCGAGGCCGCCGATCATCGCCCGCATCAGGAATCCGGTCGTCACGACGACGAGGTCCACGACCAGGACGTGCTTGAGGCTGACGCAGTAGGCGAGTTGCATGCCGAGGTAGGCGGTCAGCAGTGCCGCGGTCACCGGGGAGGACAGCCAGGCGGCGAGGGCGGGGCCGAGGACGGCGAGGACGCCCCCGGCCGTGTAGGCGACCCGGACCGGGACCTGGCCCGCGGCGACCGGGCGGTGGCGTTTGACCGGGTGGGCGCGGTCGGCGACGGCGTCCCGGGCGTCGTTGATCAGGTACACGGCGGCGGCGCAGGCCGTGAACAGGACGAAGACGAGGGCGAGTCGGGTCAGCGCATGCCGGGAGAAGAGCTGACCCGCGGCCGCCGGGGCCGCCGCCACCAGCAGGTTCTTCACCCACTGACGAGGGCGGGCGGTCCTCAGCAGGCCGAGCGCGAGGCTGCCGGTGCGCGCGGGTGAGGGCGGGGTGCCGCGGTGCTCCAGGAGCACCGTGCGCTCAGCCATGGCCGGTCTCCGTCCCCTGGACGCCCAGCCAGGACATCAGGGCTCCGAGGGCCACGCCCGCGACGACGTCGGAGGGGTGGTGGACGCCGACGACCAGCCGCGAGACGCACAGGGCGGCGGCGAGCGGCGGCACCACCCTGGCGCCGGGCCGTCCGAAGACGAACGCGGCGGCCGTCGCCGAGGTGGCGTGCGAACTGGGGAACGAGTGACGCCCGGCCGTACGGACCAGCGGTGCCGGATGCGCGGGGCGCGGACGGCGCACGATCCGCTTCAGGACCATGCCGGCGAGGTGGGACGTACCGGTGAGCGCGGTGCCGCGCATCCACGCGCCGCGCCGCCCCCGGTCGACGGCCGCCCCCGTGAGCCCGGCCGCCGGCCACAGCGTCGCGTGCTCCCCGCTCCAGGACAGGGCGCGCGCGACCGCCGCCACCCGTGGATCCGTGCCGCACGCCTGGAATGCCGACAGCAGTCGGCGGTCCATGTCGTCAAGGTGGTCCATGTGATCCCACTCTTCTAGAGAGGAACCACAGAATTACGGCAATCTGTGATGACATCTCATTAATCACCCATTTCGGTGAGGAGCGGTTGGCACCCGTGAGAGCGGGGTGTTATGCACCTTTTTCGGCGATACGGTCACGGTCATGCCTGCCGACACCGCCTCCGACGCCGGCTCCGACACCGGCCCCGGCCCCGCTCCCGCTCCTCGGCGCGTATCCGTCCCCGTCTCGGCCGAGCCCGTCACCGTGACGGGCTGGGGCCGCACCGCCCCCACCGCCGCGCGCCTCCTACGCCCGCGCAGCCACGCGGAGGCGGCGGCCGCGGTCCGGATGTGCGGGGCGCGCGGCGGCATCGCGCGGGGGCTCGGCCGGGCGTACGGCGACGCGGCGCAGAACGCGGGCGGGGCCGTGCTCGACATGACGGGCCTGGACCGCGTCCACACCGTCGACGCCGTCTGCGGCACCGTGCTGTGCGACGCCGGGGTGAGCCTCCACCGGCTGATGGAGGTCCTGCTCCCGCTCGGCTGGTTCGTGCCGGTCACACCCGGCACCCGCTATGTGACGGTCGGCGGGGCGATCGGCGCGGACATCCACGGCAAGAACCACCACGGCTCGGGCTCGTTCTCCCGCCATGTGCTCTCCTTCGAACTGCTGACCGCGGACGGCGGGATCCGCACCGTGGACCGCGGCAGCGCCCTCTTCGACGCCACCACCGGCGGCATGGGCCTGACCGGCGTGATCCTGTCGGCGACCGTCCGGCTCCTGCCCGTGGAGACCTCGCTGATGTCCGTCGACACCGAACGCGCGACGGACCTGGACGATCTGATGGCCCGCCTCACCGCCGCCGACCACCGCTACCGCTACTCGGTCGCCTGGATCGACCTGCTCGCGCGCGGCCGGTCGACGGGACGCGCGGTGCTGACGCGGGGCGAGCACGCACCGCTCGACGCCCTGCCCGCCCGCGCGCGCAGGCAGCCCCTCGCGTTCCGCCCCGGCCGGTTTCCGGCCGCGCCCGCCTTCGTGCCGCGGGGACTGCTCGGCCGGACCACGGTCGGCCTCTTCAACGAACTCTGGTACCGCAGGGCGCCCCGCGCGCGCACCGGTGAACTGCAGACGATCCCGGCCTTCTTCCACCCCCTCGACGGGGTGCCGCACTGGAACCGGATCTACGGGCGCGCCGGCTTCGTGCAGTACCAGTTCGTCGTCGGACACGGCCGGGAGGAGACCCTGCGCCGGATCGTACGGCGCGTCTCGGAGCGCGGCTGCCCCTCCTTCCTCGCCGTCCTCAAGCGCTTCGGAACGGCCGACCCCGGCTGGCTGTCCTTCCCGATCCCCGGCTGGACCCTCGCGCTGGACATCCCGGCCGACCTGCCCGGCCTCGGCACCTTTCTCGACGGGCTGGACGAGGAGGTGGCCGGGGCGGACGGGCGCGTCTACCTCGCCAAGGACGCACGGCTGCGGCCCGAGCTGCTCGGCCCGATGTACCCGCGGCTGGCCGAGTTCCGGCGGCTGCGCGCCGAGTTGGACCCCGGCGGCGTGTTCACCTCGGACCTGTCCCGCCGGCTCGGACTCTGAGCAACGGCACGTCGCCCACGCCCCCACCCTCTAGGAGCTGACATGAAGGACGCTTTCGGTGCCCCCCAGTCCCTGCTGATCCTCGGCGGCACGTCCGAGATCGCGCTCGCCACCGCACGCCGTCTGATCGCGCGCCGCACCCACACGGTGTGGCTCGCGGGACGCCCCTCGGCGGCCCTGGAGCAGGACGCCGAGCACCTGCGCGGACTCGGCGCGGACGTCCGTACCGTCGCCTTCGACGCACTCGACTGCGAGTCCCACGAGGCGGTGCTCGGCAAGGTCTTCGCCGAGGGCGACCTCGACATGGTGCTGCTCGCCTTCGGGGTCCTCGGCGACCAGGCGCGCGACGAGCGGGAGCCGCTGGCCGCGGCACGGATCGCGCAGACCAACTACACGGGCGCGGTGTCCGCGGGACTGGTGTGCGCGCGGTCCCTCCAGACGCAGGGGCACGGCTCGCTGGTGGTGCTCTCCTCGGTCGCGGGCGAGCGGGCCCGCCGCTCCAACTTCATCTACGGGTCCAGCAAGGCGGGCCTGGACGCCTTCACCCAGGGCCTGGGCGACGCGCTCTACGGCACCGGCGTCCATGTGATGGTCGTACGCCCCGGCTTCGTCCGCACGAAGATGACGGCCGGCCTCGACGACGTCCCCCTGTCCACCACCCCGGAGGCGGTCGCGACGGCCATCGAGGTGGGGCTGCGCCGGCGCTCGGAGACGGTGTGGGTGCCGGGGGCGCTGCGTCTGGTGATGTCGGTGCTGCGGCACCTGCCGCGGGCGGTGTTCCGGCGGCTGCCGATCTGACCGGGTCCGGCCGCACCCCGCCCGAACCGGGTCCCCCGCACGCGGGCGATCAGCGGGCGGGCGCGCCGGACACGGCCTAGCGGGCCGGCAGCGTCGTGGTGTCCTGGTCCGCGGGCGCGCAGGCCTGCGGCGGGACGACGGCGCCGCCGAACGCGTACTCGCGCAGTTTGCGCCAGACGCCGTCGGTGCCCTGCTCGTAGAGGGCGAAGCCGGTGCAGGGCCACTGGGCCTCGTACCCGGCGAGTTCCTCGTAGGCCCGGTCCATGGCCGCGTCGTCGATGGCGTGCGCCACGGTGACGTGCGGGTGGTACGGGAAGTGGAGTTCGCGGGCCACCGGCCCCGACGCGTCCCTGACCTGCTTCTGCAGCCAGGTGCAGGCCTCGGCGCCCTCGACGACCCGGACGTAGACGACGGGCGACAGCGGCCGGAAGGTGCCCGTGCCGCCCAGTCGCATCGGGAAGGGGCGCCCGGCGGCCGCGACCTCCAGGAGGTGCGTCTCGACCGACGGCAGCGCCGAGGCGTCCACCTCCGTCGGAGGCAGCAGGGTGACGTGTGTGGGAATGCCACAAGCCGCGGGGTCACCGAAGCCCGCGCGCCGCTCCTGGAGCAGGCTGCCGTGAGGCTCCGGGACCGCGATCGACACTCCGATCGTTACGGTCCCCACGTCGTCTCCTGTCATGTCGTTGTGTCGATGTCCGGTGTTCCCGCGCGCAGGAACGACTACCGGCTCGGCTATCGACTGTACGGCGATACGGCCCGATACCGGCCGTCGTACCGGTGTTGCTCTCGTCTCGTACGGACTGTCGAACGGTGTCGCGCGGGCGCTCTCAGTGCTTCGCGGGCAGGAAACCCACCCGGTCGTACGCCTGCGCGAGCGTCTCCCCGGCCACCGCGCGGGCCTTCTCGGCCCCCTTGGCCAGGATCGAGTCGAGCGTCTCCGGGTCGTCCAGATACTGCTGGGTGCGCTCCCGGAACGGCGTCACGAAATCGACCATGACCTCGGCGAGGTCCGTCTTCAGCGCACCGTAGCCCTTGCCCGCGTACTTCTCCTCGAGTTCCGCGACACCGGTCGTGGTGAGCGTCGAGTAGATGGTCAGCAGATTGCTGACACCCGGCTTCAGCTCGGTGTCGTACCTGATGACGGTGTCCGTGTCGGTGACCGCGCTCTTGACCTTCTTGGCGGTCGCCTTGGGGTCGTCGAGGAGGTTGATGAGGCCCTTGGGTGTGGAGGCCGACTTGCTCATCTTGATCGACGGGTCCTGAAGATCGAAGATCTTCGCCGTCTCCTTGAGGATGTACGGCTTCGGGACCGTGAAGGTCTCCCCGAAGCGGCCGTTGAAGCGCTCGGCGAGATCGCGGGTCAGCTCGATGTGCTGACGCTGGTCCTCACCCACCGGGACCTCGTTGGCCTGGTACAGCAGGATGTCCGCGACCTGAAGGACCGGGTACGTGAAGAGGCCGACCGAGGCGCGGTCGGAGCCCTGCTTGGCGGACTTGTCCTTGAACTGGGTCATGCGGGAGGCCTCGCCGAAACCGGTGAGGCAGTTCATGATCCAGGCGAGCTGGGCGTGCTCGGGGACATGACTCTGGACGAAGAGCGTGCAGCGCTCCGGGTCGAGGCCCGCGGCCAGCAGCTGGGCGGTGGCGAGCCGGGTGTTGGCGCGCAGGTCCGCCGGCTCCTGCGGAACGGTGATCGCGTGCAGGTCGACGACCATGTAGAACGCGTCGTGGGACTCCTGCAGGGCCACCCACTGGCGCACGGCGCCGAGGTAGTTGCCGAGGTGGAACGAGCCTGCCGTGGGCTGGATTCCGGAGAGCACGCGGGGACGATCAGAGGCCATGCCCACCATTCTCTCAGGTGTCGGCGCCCGGTCCGGAACTGGCGCGAAACGGAGGCGGCACGGGTGGGAACCGATCGGCCTTCGGCGGTGTAGCAAGAGTGTGAGGACGCGGGAGGGGGGCCGCATCGTCGTCGACGAGGCCGTGGTGATCGCACGCGTACGCGCCGGGGAGCCGGAGGCGTACGCGGAGCTGGTCCGCGCCCACACGGGCATCGCGATCAGGGCGGCCCGGGCGCTCGGGGCGGGTGCGGACGCGGAGGACGTGGTGCAGCAGGCCTTCCTCAAGGCGTACTACGCGCTGGGGCGCTTCCGGGACGGCTCGGCGTTCAAGCCGTGGCTGCTCTCGATCGTGGCCAATGAGACGAGGAACACAGTGCGCACGGCGGCACGGCAGCGGACCCTGGCCGGCCGCGAGGCGGCGTTCACCGAAGCGGACCCGCTGATACCGGAATCGGTGGACCCGGCGGCGGCCGTGCTCGGGGCGGAGCGCCGGGCGGCCCTGCTGGCGGCCCTCGACCAGCTGAGCGAGGAGCACCGGCTCGTCGTGACCTACCGCTATCTCCTCGAGATGGACGAACCGGAGACGGCGCAGGCCCTGGGCTGGCCCCGGGGCACCGTGAAGTCCCGCTTGAACCGCGCCCTGCGCAAGCTCGGCCGACTGCTCCCGGCCCTCACGCCGGGCGAGCCCCGGGAAGGGGGTGACGCGCATGGCTGAGCCGTACGGGGAACAGGGCTCGGGACGCTCCGGCGACGGGGAGCGGGCCGCTCGCGAGGACGCCCCGCGACTCGCGGCGGAGTTGCGCGCGCTCGGGCGGTCGCTGGACGGGCCGGGCGGGGCCGGGGACGAGTCGATGGCCGAGCGGGTCCTGCAGCGGATACTCGCCGAGCGGATCCCGGTCCCGGTGACCGTCCGGCCGGGGCCCGGTGAGCGTGTCCGCGCGGTCCGCCGCTGGGTGCGGCTCAGGGGGCGGGTGCTGGCCGCGGGCCTGTGCGGTCTGCTGACGGTGCTCGTGCTCACGCCTCCGGTGCGCGCCGCGGTCGTCGACTGGTTCGGCTTCGGCGGTGTCGAGGTGCGGTACGACCCGTCGGCGGTGCCGTCGCCAGGGGCCGAGGTGCCGGGCTGCGGCCCGTCGCTCACCTTGGCCGAAGCGGGCCGACGGGCGCGGTTCGCGCCGGCCGTGCCCGGCGCCCTCGGGGTGCCGGACGCGGTGACGGTGACACGGGAGCCGAGGGTGCGGTTCCTGATGACTCTGTGCTGGCGCGAGCACGGACACACGATCCGGCTGGACGAGTATCCGGCCGGCCTCGACATCGGCTTCGCCAAGACGGTGCGGGAGCCGCCGGAGTGGGTGTCGCTGGGCGGGGACGGGAGCCGGGACGGGAGCGGGAGCGCGGGCTTCGGTGATCCGGCGTTGTGGTTCCCCCGGCCGCATCTGATCAGCTTCTGGCTGATCGCCGCGTCCGGCGACCGCTTCACCCGCTCGGAGCGGACGGCGGGACCCACGCTGCTCTGGATGCGCGGGGGCGAGGTGACCCTCCGTCTGGAGGGCGTGGCGTCGAAGGCGCGCGCGGTGGAGATCGCGCGGTCGCTGGAGCGGCGGAAGTAGGCGGGCCGGGAGTGGGAACCCCGGCGGGCCGGGCGGTGTACCAGAAGTGACACACGGCGTGCGGGGCGCGGGGTGCGGGCGGGCAGGAGGCACCCCGGCAGGCGAAGACGGTGGGTGAAGTACCAGGACCGGCGGCCGGCGCGCGCATCGGCTCGGGGCCGGGGAATGGATGTGGGGGCGGTTCGGGCCTACGAGGGTCGGGGGGACGGATGACGTGGCGGGTCCTGCGTACGGGCAGCCGAGGGGGACGGGCGGGCGGGCCGGCCCCTCGGGCGGGAGGGCGGAACAGGGGGACGGAGCGCCGGGGTGACGGCGCGGCGGGACGGCGGGCTCCGAGGATGCAACGGCGCCGCGATGAGGGCGCGGGGTGCGGGGGCGAGCGGGCGGAGTGGCCGCGATGGGGTCGGGCCGAGTGGTGGCGGGCCGAGTGGTGGCGCGGCGGGCGTACGCGGGGGTGGCTGCCGCTCCTGGTGTCGCTGGTGCCGGTCGCACTCGGCGCCTCGCCGGCCCTGGCCTCGGCTCCCGGCGCGATGGCCGCGCGGGCCGACACACCGGACATGGCCCTGGTCGTCGCCGGAGGCACCGGGCACACCACTCTCGTGCGCTCAGGGGACCGGGACTTCGCTCCGCTCTGGCGCCTGCTCGCACCCCGGTTCACGGGGACGGAGACAGTGCCCGACGCATGGGCGGCGGGCGGCTATCCGCCGGTGCGCGCCACCGTGATCTGGGGGATGACGGGCGTCGGAGGCTGGCCGCAGACGAGCCGGGCACCCGGCGGGGACGTCGCCATCGAGCGTGAGGACCAGGTGTTCCTGACGCCGGACGGCACTGTCTGGGTGCGGTCGGATCCCTCGCCTGACGTGGCGGACGACGACGTCCGCTGGCACCGGGCGCCCCGCTCGGTGTTCGACCGGCTGGTGGAGCGCGGGGGTCCGTTCGGTCCGGGAGCCCCGGAGGTGTCCCCGGCGGCGCGGGCCGCCGGTCCGGGCGTGTGCGCGCGGTGGGCGGTGACCGGACTGGCGATGGGCCTGCTCGGCGGCGCGGGCGGCACCCTTCTGATACGCCGCGCGGCGGCCCGGCGTGACACTGCCGGACCGCCGCGGGAACCACGGCAGGAACTGATCGACCTGTAGGGCAGGCTGGGCCCGGCCCACGGGGAGGGTCAGCCGAGGTCGATCTCCGGGTACAGCGGGAAGGGGGCCAGCAGATCGGTGGCACGGTGCGAGATCTCGTCGGAGATCTTCGGGTCCAGGACGTGCTGGGCCTTGGACGGGCTGCCCTTGGCGGTGGTGCCGGGCTCCGCGACGGTGAGGACGCGGTCGATCAGGCCGGCGATCTCGTCCATCTCGGCCGTCCCCAGACCACGGGTGGTCAGGGCGGGCGTGCCGATGCGGATGCCCGAGGTGTACCAGGCTCCGTTGGGGTCGGCGGGGATGGCGTTGCGGTTGGTGACGATGCCCGAGTCGAGCAGCGCGGACTCGGCCTGGCGGCCGGTGAGGCCGTAGGAGGAGGCGACGTCGATCAGGTTCAGGTGGTTGTCGGTGCCGCCGGTGACCAGGGTGGCGCCGCGGCGCATCAGACCCTCGGCGAGGGCGCGGGCGTTGTCGACGACGGCCTGGGCGTACTCGCGGAACTCGGGACGGCGGGCCTCGGCGAGCGCGACGGCCTTGGCGGCCATGACGTGCGGGAGCGGGCCGCCGAGGACCATCGGGCAGCCGCGGTCGACCTGCTCGGCGAGGGACTCGTCGCACAGGACCATGCCGCCGCGCGGGCCGCGCAGCGACTTGTGGGTGGTGGTGGTGACGATCTGCGCGTGCGGGACCGGGTCGAAGTCGCCGGTGAGGACCTTGCCGGCGACGAGACCGGCGAAGTGGGCCATGTCGACCATCAGCGTCGCGCCGACCTCGTCGGCGATCTCCCGCATGATCCGGAAGTTCACCAGTCGGGGGTAGGCGGAGTATCCGGCGACGAGGATCATCGGCTTGAACTCGCGGGCGGACACGCGCAGGGCCTCGTAGTCGATGAGGCCGGTGGCGGGGTCGGTGCCGTAGGAGCGCTGGTCGAACATCTTGCCCGAGATGTTCGGGCGGAAGCCGTGGGTCAGGTGACCGCCGGCGTCCAGGGACATACCGAGCATGCGCTGGTTGCCGAAGGCCTGGCGCAGTTCGGCCCAGTCGGCCTCGGAGAGGTCGTTGACGTTGCGGACGCCGGCCTTGGCGAGGGCCGGGACCTCGACGCGGGCGGCGAGGACGGCCCAGAAGGCGACGAGGTTGGCGTCGATGCCGGAGTGCGGCTGGGCGTAGGCGTGCTCGGCGCCGAAGAGTTCGCGGGCGTGCTCGGCGGCGAGGGCCTCGACGGTGTCGACGTTGCGGCAGCCGGCGTAGAAGCGGCGGCCGACGGTGCCCTCGGCGTACTTGTCGCTGAACCAGTTGCCCATGGCCAGCAGGGTGGCCGGGGAGGCGTAGTTCTCGGACGCGATCAGCTTGAGCATGGTGCGCTGGTCGGCGACTTCCTGGCCGATGGCGTCCGCGACGCGGGGCTCCACGGCCCGGATCACGTCGAGGGCGCTGCGGAAGGCGGTGGACTCGGTGGACAGGGGCTGGGACATGACGGCCTCCGGACGTGGCGTTCGGCGTTCACGGGTCGGCCCAGGCGCACGGCACACAGTTCACGGAGCCGCTCCCCGATGGTCGGTCCCATCCCAGCGCGCCAGTCACGGCTCCGCCGGTCACCCTACCGGGCACGCCGGATCACGGGCCACGCGACGCCGGGGGCGCGCGCTCGCCGCCCGCGCCCCCGGCGAGCGACGATGGGAGGAAGGCCCTGGTGCCGCAGGAGACGGAGACTCCGTGACCCTCACCGAACAGCTCATCGCCGCCGCCGACGCGCACGGCGCGCCCACCTACCGTCCACTGCCGGTCGTCGTGGCGACGGCGGACGGCGCCTGGATGACGGACGTCGAGGGCCGGCGCTATCTCGACCTGCTGGCCGGCTACTCGGCGCTGAACTTCGGGCACGGCCACCGGCGGCTGATCGACGCGGCCAAGGCGCAGCTGGAGCGGGTGACGCTGACGTCCCGGGCGTTCCACCACGACCGGTTCGCCGCCTTCTGCGCGGAGCTGGCGGAGCTGTGCGGCATGGAGATGGTGCTGCCGATGAACACGGGCGCGGAGGCGGTGGAGACGGCCCTGAAGACGGCCCGGAAGTGGGGATACCGCGTCAAGGGCGTTCCCGACGGCAGGGCGAGGATCGTGGTGGCGGCCGACAACTTCCACGGCCGCACGACGACCGTCGTCGGCTTCTCCACGGACCCGGCGGCGCGGGCGGACTTCGGTCCGTTCACGCCGGGCTTCGACATCGTGCCGTACGGCGACGCGGGCGCGCTGCGGGCGGCGCTCACCGAGGAGACGGTCGCCGTGCTGCTGGAACCGATCCAGGGCGAGGCCGGGGTGGTGGTGCCGCCGGCCGGCTATCTCGCCGAGGTGCGGGCCCTGACACGGGAGTGGAACGCGCTGTTCGTCGCGGACGAGATCCAGTCGGGTCTGGGCCGGACCGGGAAGACCTTCGCGTGCGAGCACGAGGGTGTGGTGCCGGACATGTACGTGCTGGGCAAGGCGCTCGGCGGCGGGGTCGTGCCGGTGTCGGCGGTGGTGTCGAGCGGTGAGGTGCTCGGCGTGTTCCGGCCCGGCGAGCACGGGTCCACGTTCGGCGGGAATCCACTGGCCTGCGCGGTGGCCCTGGAGGTGATCGCGATGCTGCGGACGGGCGAGTACCAGCGGCGGGCGGCGGAGCTGGGGGCCCATCTGCACCGGGAGCTGGGGCTGCTGGCCGGCACGGGCCGGGTGACCGGGGTCCGCGGGCGCGGGCTGTGGGCGGGTGTGGACATCGCCCCGGCGTACGGGACGGGCCGTGAGGTCTCCGAGCAGCTCATGGACCGGGGCGTCCTGGTCAAGGACACCCACGGGGCGACGATCCGGATCGCCCCGCCACTGGTGATCGGCAAGGACGACCTGGACTGGGGGCTGGCACAGCTGCGTGGCGTGCTGGGCGTCTGAGGTTGTCCGGTGATCACCGGACAACCTCAGACGATCACATGGGGCAGGAAGCGGGCGTACTCGTCGGTGATCAGGCCTGCCGACTCGCGGATACCGAGTCCGGCCGGTTCGTCCTCCACCACCCAGGCGCCGAGCACGACGCGGTGGCCGTCGAAGGAGGGCAGCGGGGCCAGCTCCTGGTAGCAGCAGGGTTCGTCCCGCGGGACGGGGTCGGCGCCGGGTTCGTGGACGGTGACGCCGGCGCCCTCGCGGCCGAGCAGGGGCTTGGCGACGTACCCCGTGGTGGCGGCCAGTTCCCGCGGGCCGTCGAGGTGGGCGGCCAGCAGGTTGGGGTGGCCCGGGTACAGCTCCCAGAGGATCGCCAGGAGCGCCTTGTTGCTGAGGAGCATCTTCCAGACGGGCTCGATCCACATCGTCGAGCCCGTACCGCCGCCGTTGTCGAGGGTGTCCAGGACGTGGCCGGCGAAGCGGTCGGTGGTGAGCCATTCCCAGGGGTAGAGCTTGAAGCAGGCGCGGATGAAGCGGAGCCGGTTGTCGACGAAGCGGCCGGACAGGGGGTCCCAGCCGATCTCCTCGACCGATATCCAGTCGGTGTCGAGGCCCGCCTGTTCGGCGGTCTCCTTCAGATAGGCGACGGTCATCAGGTCCTCGCCGAGCTCGTCCTCCGCGGAGTGCGCGAAGTACAGGGGGTTGCCCGGCGGGAGGAGGGCGGCCTGCTTCCGCCAGCCGGCGACGAGGCGTTCGTGCAGGGAGTTCCACTGGTCGGCGCCGGGGAAACGATCCTCCATCCAGAACCACTGGGGGCTCGCGGCCTCGACGAGCGAGGTCGGGGTGTCCGCGTTGTACTCCAGCAGCTTGGCGGGGCCCGTCCCGTCGTAGCGCAGGTCGAAGCGGCCGTAGAGGGAGGGGAGTTCGGCACGGCGGTGCCAGGCCTCGGTGACCGCCCGGACGACCCTCGGGTCGGTGATGCCGAGATCGGCGAAGCGGTTCTCGGCGACGATGTGCCCGGCCGCCGCGAGGCACATGCGATGCAGTTCCGCGACGGTGTCCTCCAGGGCCTCGACCTCGGGGAGCGAGAAGGCGTAGTACGCGCTCTCGTCCCAGTAGGGGCGCAGGGAGTCGTCCGGGTAGCGGGTCAGCGGGTAGATGAGGCCCTGCCGCTCGACGGTCTGCTGCCAGTCGGGGCGGGGTTCGAGGAGACGGCGTTCCACGGCGTCAGGTGTCCGATCGGGTGCTGGGCGGTACGGGGTCGGTGGCGTCGGGGCGCTCAGCCGCCGGAGCCGCCCTTCCCGCCCTTGCCGCCGCCGATGCCGCCCCGGTCCACGCCGTGGCCGTGGCTGCCTCCGGAGGAGCCCGATCCCTTGCCCGGCTTGGTGAACGAGCCGCCGTCGACCCAGTTGCTCTTCTTGTCGCCCCCGTAGTACCACGTGCCGTGCGTGGCGGACTTCGTGGACGTGCAGCTCTTGTCCGCGACGACCTTGTAGCCCTTGACCGCCTGGTAGCTGTCGCGGTCGACACAGCGCTTGTCGGGGTCCGAGGAGCAGGCGGTGAGGGTCGCCGCGAGCAGTCCCATGCCACCGAGCACGACCGTGCCGGAGCGCAGTCGCCGTCGTGTGTCCGCCATGTGAGGTCCCCCCGTGGTCCAGATGAGTTCGTCCGGCTCGGCGCCGGCACTCAGCGTAGAGACCGGTCGCGGCCGCTACGCGATGGCCCCTTCGATTCGGCTTCCCCTACAGTCACTTCGTGCTCTTTGGAATGATGTGCGCGCTTGGTGCGGCGGTCTGTTTCGGTACGGCGACGGTGCTGCAGGCGATCGCCGCACGGACGGCGGCCGGCGCCGGCGGCGGCACCGGCGGTCCGGGCGGGGACGCGGCGCTGCTGCTGCGGGCACTGCGGCAGTGGCGGTATCTCGCGGGGCTGGCGCTGGACGGGCTCGGTTTCGTGTTCCAGATCGCGGCGCTGCGGTCGCTTCCCATCTACGCGGTGGGGGCCGCGCTGGCGTCGAGTCTCGCGGTGACCGCGGTGGTGGCGGCGCGGCTGCTGAGGGTGCGGCTCAGCGGGTCGGAGTGGGCGGCGGTGGGGGTGGTGTGCGCGGGGCTGGGGATGCTCGGGCTGGCGTCCGGGGCCGAGGGGGACCGGGCGGGCTCCATGACGCTGAAGTACGTGATGCTGGGGACCGCGGTGCTGGTGCTGCTGCTGGGGCTGGTGGGCGGGCGGCTGTCGGGGCGCGGGCGGGCGCTGGTGCTCGGGCTGGGGGCCGGCTTCGGGTTCGGGGTGGTCGAGGTGTCCGTGCGGCTGATCGACGACCTCGCGCCGGGAACGCTGGTGCGCAATCCGGCGGTGTACGCGCTGCTGGTCGGGGGAGGTGCCGCGTTCCTGCTGCTGACCACGGCACTGCAGCGCGGCTCGGTGACGACGGCGACCGCGGGCCTGGTGATCGGCGAGACCATCGGGCCGGCGCTGGTGGGAGTGGTGTGGCTGGGTGACCGTACGCGGGAGGGGCTGGAGTGGCTGGCGGTGCTCGGGTTCCTGGTGGCGGTGGCCGGGGCGCTGGCCCTGGCGCGGTTCGGGGAGGCCCCGGTGGAGGAGGCCTGACGGGGTGACGGGAGAGCGGGCCGGGCGGCCCCCGCGCACAGTCCGGGCTAGCGTCTTCGACTGTCTCGAGCGGGGGCCGGCGGGCTGCGGCGCGGACGCCACCCGTCGCCGACCCCGACCCCGACCCCGGCATGGCTCAGCTAGGCACGGCACGGCACGGCTCAGCTAGGCACGGCACGGCACGGCTCAGCTCAGCTCAGCTCGGCACGGCTCAGCTCAGCTCGGCACGGCACGGCACGGCTCAGCTCAGTTCGGCTCAGTTCGGCACGGCTCGGCTCGGCGGTGAGCCGTTCCGCCCCGACGGCGGTTCCGGGCTATCCGCCGGCGGAGGCGAGGGCCGCGCACAGTGCCTCCAGCGCCCCGGCCCACCCATGGTCCGGTGGTGTCCCGTACCCCACCACGAGCGCGTCCGGCCGCCCGGCCGTCGAGTCCGGGTGGCGGTAGCGGTCCAGTCCGTGGACGGCGAGCCCGTGCCAGGCCGCCGCCCGCAGCGCGGGCCGCTCCGTGTCCGGCGGGAGTCGCAGCACCACGTGCAGACCTGCCGCGATCCCGGTCGCCCGGACCCCGGGGGCCCGGTCCGCCAGCCGCGCCACCAGCGCGTCCCGACGACGGCGGTAGCGCAGGCGGGCCGCGCGGACATGCCGGTCGTACGCGCCCGAGGTGAGGAACTCCGCCAGTGTCAGCTGGTCCAGCACCCCGCAGGACCAGTCCGCCCAGCCCTTCGCCGCGACCACCTCCGGCGCGATCGACGGCGGCAGCACCAGCCAGCCCAGCCGCAGGCCCGGGGCCAGGGACTTGCTCGCCGTGCCCAGGTAGACCACGTGGTCGGGGTCGAGGCCCTGGAGCGCGCCGACCGGCTGGCGGTCGTAGCGGAACTCCCCGTCGTAGTCGTCCTCCAGGATCAGCCCGCCGCCGCGCCGCGCCCAGTCCACCACCGCGGCCCGCCGTTCGGGGTGCAGCGGCGCCCCCATCGGGAACTGGTGCGCGGGGGTCAGCAGCACCGCCCGCGCCCCGGGCAGGTCACCGGCCGTCAACTCCTCCGTGCGCGTGCCCAGTTCGTCGAAGCCGAGCGGCAGTGTCCGCAGGCCGGCTCGTTCCAGCAGGTCCCAGTACGTGTCCAGCCCGTACGGCTCCACGGCCAGCGCCCGCGCTCCCCGTTCGCGCAGCACCTGGCCGAGCAGCATCAGCCCGTGCGCGAAACCGGCGCAGATCAGGATGTGCTCCGGGTCGGCGCGGACTCCGCGGGCCCGGGCCAGATAGCCGGCCAGGGCGGTGCGCAGTTCCACCCGGCCCCGCGGGTCGCCGTAGCCGAGGGCGTCGTTCGGGGCCGTCGCCAGAGCCCGGCGGGAGGCCTTCAGCCAGGCCGCGCGGGGGAAGAAGGACAGGTCCGGGGTGCCGGGGCTCAGGTCGTACACCGGCCGGGAGCGGGCGCGGCGCGGTTCCGGGGCGGCCGCCGGCGCGGGCACCGGACGTTCGGCGACGCTCGTGCCCGAGCCCTGGCGTGCGGTGAGCCAGCCCTCCGCCACCAGGTCGGTGTACACGTCCGCGACCGTGTTGCGGGCGATGCCCAGGTCGGCGGCGAGGGAGCGGGAGGAGGGCAGCCGGGTGCCGGGCGCCAGCCGGCCGCCGCGGACCGCCTCCCGAAGGGCGTCCGTCAGCCCTTTGCGGACACCCGATCCGGTCGGCTCGACATGGAGGTCGATTCCGAAAGTGGCCCAGGATTCCACCATGGAAATGGACCATACTCCTGGGCTGCCTTGTTCGTAGGGTCGAGGCATGACGACGAACGAAGCCCCCACCGACACCGCGACCGGCACCGGCACCACCGAGGAGTACGCCCCCGAGCACAGCCCCCGGCTGGCCTGGGCCAAGCTGGCCCCCGACGTCTACAAGGCCATGGTCCGGCTCGACACGGCGGCCCAGCAGGGGCTCGACCCGAAGCTGGGCGAGCTGGTGCGGATCCGTGCCTCCCAGCTCAACCACTGCGCGTTCTGCCTCGACATGCACACCAAGGACGCGCTCGCCGCGGGCGAGAGCGTCGAGCGGATCGTGCAGCTCGGCGCGTGGGACGAGTCCCGGCACTTCTACACCGAGAAGGAGCTCGCGGCGATCGAGCTGACGGAGGCGGTCACCGTACTGACCGACGGCTTCGTGCCGGACGAGGTCTACGCGCGCGCCGCCCGGCACTTCGAGGAGGCCGAGCTGGCGCAGCTGATCGCCTCGATCACGGTCATCAACGCGTGGAACCGGTTCGGGGTGACCTGCCGGCTCGTGCCCGGCCACTACACGCCGGGACAGTACAGCTGACGGCGGCGGTGACGGTGACAGCGGCGGCGGCGGCGCCACGGAGCTCGTCACGGGGCTGAGGCGACCGGGGTCACGACAGCCACGCCCGCCAGGTCGACGCGTGGCCGTCCACCCACTTCTTCGCCGCCTCCTGGGCCGACAGCTTCTCGTTGGCGATCATCAGGGAGACCTCGTTCTGGTCCCCGGTGGTCCACTTGAACTTCTTCAGGAAGGCCGCCGCCTTGCCGCCGTTCTTCGCGAAGTCCGTGTTGAGGTACTTCTGGAGCGGGGTGTGCGGATAGGCGCAGGCGACCTTCGCCGTGTCCGCGTCGCAGCCCTCCTTGTAGGCGGGCAGCTTCACCTCCGTCATCGGGACCTTCTCGAAGAGCCACTGGGGTGAGTACCAGTACGTGAGGAAGGGCTTCTTCTCCTTCGCGAACTGCTTCATCTGGGTGATCTGCGCGGCCTCCGAACCGGCGAACACCACCTGGTAGTTCAGCTTCAGGTTGCCGACCAGCGCCTTGTCGTTGGTGACGTACGACGGGGAGCCGTCCAGCAGCTGGCCCTTGCCGCCGCTCTCCGCGGTGCGCAGCCGGCCGGCGTACTTGTTCAGGTTCTTCCAGTCGGTGACGTCCGGGTGCTGCCGGGCGAAGTACGTGGGCACGTACCAGCCGATGTGCCCGGTGACCCCCAGCCCGCCGCCCGGGACGATCGTCCTCTTGTCCTCGACGTACCGCTTCTCCTGGTCGGGGTGGCCCCAGTCCTCGAGGATGGCGTCGACCCGGCCCTGGCTGAGCGCGTCCCACGCGGGGACCTCGTCGACCTGCACGGTGTCGACGCGATAGCCGAGCTCGTGCTCCAGCAGGTACTGGGCGACACCCACGTTGGCCTGCGCTCCCACCCAGGACTGCACGGACAGGGTCACGGTCCCGGCGCCCTGGGCGCCCGCGAAGGGCGAGGCCTGCTGGGTCATGTCGGCCGCGCCGCAGCCGGTCAGCAGCAGCGCGGACACACCGGCCGTCAGTGACATCGTACGAACTCGCATGTCACGCTCCCTTCTTCGTGGGCCGCCGGGACGGCTGGGTCACCCGGTCGAGCATCAGGCCGAGGCAGACGATCGCCGCTCCGGCCACCAGGCCGGTCGCCAGGTCGCCCTGGGCGAGGCCGAACACGACGTCGTAGCCGAGCGCGCCGCCGCCGACCAGACCGCCGATGATGACGACGGCGAGGACCAGCACGACACCCTGGTTGACGGCGAGCAGCAGTGCCGGCCGGGCCAGCGGGAGCTGGACCTGGCGCAGCTGCTGGGCGCCGGTGGCACCGAGCGAGCGGGCCGCCTCCAGCGCGGCGGGGTCGACGGCCCGCAGGCCCTGGGTGGTGATGCGGACCACGGCGGGCAGCGCGTAGACGACGGCCGCGGCGACGGCGGGCGCGCGGCCGACACCGAACAGCGCCACCACCGGGATGAGGTACACGAACTGCGGCATGGTCTGGAAGACGTCGAGGACGGGCCGCAGCAGCCGTTCGACGCGCTCGCTGCGCGCCGCCGCCACGCCGGTCGCGAAACCGAGGACGAGGGTCACGGCGACGGCCGCGAGCACCTGCGAGAGCGTGTCGAGGGACGGCTTCCACACGCCGAGCACCCCGATCGCGGCCATCGCGAGGACCGCGGTGAGGGCGGTGCGCCAGGTGCCGATCAGCCAGGCGAGGGCGGCGACGATCAGCAGGACCGACCACCAGGGCAGCGCCTGGAGGCCGTCGCGGAGGGGGTCCAGGACCCAGGTGGTGAAGTGGCCGGCCCAGTCGGCGGTGCCGCCGAGGTAGGGGACTCCGGAGTAGAGGTGGTCGGTCATCCAGCCGACGACGCGGTTCACGGGCTCGGCGATGTGCAGGGTCCAGGTGCCGGGCCAGTCGAGCCGGCCGGTGAGACGTCCGGCGAGCGCCACGGCGACGGCCGCGGTGAGGGCGTACACCCAGAGCAGGGCGGTTCCCCCGGTGCGGGTGCCGAGCCGTTCGCCCGCGGCGCCGGTCACCCGGTCCAGGACGACCGCGAGCAGCACGATCGGGATGCCGGCGGCGAGCGCGGCGCCCACGTCGACGGAGGCGAGGGCCTGGTAGACGCGGTCGCCGAGGCCGCCCGCGCCGATGACGGAGGCGATGACGGCCATCGACAGCGCCATCATGATCGTCTGGTTGAGGCCCAGCAGGAGTTCCTTGCGGGCCAGCGGGAGGCGGGCGGTCAGCAGCCGCTGCCGGGCCGTGGCGCCGAGCGAGGTGACGGCCTCCATCACACCGGTGTCGGCGTCGCGCAGGCCGAGCGCGGTGAGACGGGCCATGGGCGGCGCCGCGTACACGACGGTGGCGAGGACGGCGGCGGGGACCCCGATGCCGAAGACCAGGACGACGGGCAGCAGGTAGGCGAACGCCGGCAGCACCTGCATGGTGTCGAGGACCGGGCGCAGCGCGCGGTAGGTGCGGTCGGAGAGTCCGGCGGCGAGGCCGAGCAGCGCGCCGAGGGCGACGGACGCGAGGACGGCGACCACCATCAGCGCGAGCGTCTGGAGGGTGGGCACCCACATGCCGAGCAGCCCGCAGGCGAGGAAGGCGGCGGCCGTTCCGAGCGCGAGCCGGATGCCGGCGGCCCGCCAGGCGACGAGCCCCGCGGCGACGGTGACGCCGGCCCAGCCCGCCGCGAGCAGCACCAGATAGACGGCGCGTACGCAGAGGACGACGGCGTTGCTGACGTAGCCGAAGAAGTACAGGAACAGCGGGTGGCTGTCCCGGTTGTCGATGATCCACTCGCTGGTCCTGCCGAGGGGCGCGGCGAGGTCGACGGTCAGCGCGTGCGGCCAGGTCCCGCCGCCCCAGCGGGAGTCGAGAACCGGGGCGAGGACGGCCGCGGCGACGGCGAGCAGCAGGATCTTGGCCACGGCGCGGTGCCGGGTGGCGCTCTTGAACAGGGCGGAGACGCCGGTGTGCCCGACGGTCGCGGTGACGGCGGCCATCTCAGGTCACCTCCTCACCGCGGGCCGCGGAGTCCGTCCCCGCCACCACCCCGAGCAGTGCCGCCGGGTCCACGACCCCGAGGCAGCGTCCGTTCTCCATGACGCGGGCCGGGCCGCCGGAGCGCGCCACCGCCTCGATGGCCTGCGAGACGGTCGTCTCCGGTGCCACCGCCGGGCCCCGTGCGGCCTCGTCCGCGGACGCGGCCCGCATCGCCGTACGCACCGTCAGGACCTGCTCGCGCGGCACGTCCCGGACGAACTCGCGGACGTAGTCGTCGGCGGGTGAGCCGACGATCTCCTCGGGCGTGCCGAGCTGGACGATGCGGCCGTCGCGCATCAGGGCGATGCGGTCGCCCAGGCGCAGGGCCTCGTTCAGGTCGTGGGTGATGAAGACCATCGTGCGGCCCTCGTCGTGGTGGAGACGGACGACCTCCTCCTGCATGTCACGCCGGATGAGCGGGTCGAGCGCGCTGAACGGCTCGTCGAAGAGCAGCACTTCGGGGTCGACGGCGAGAGCCCGGGCGAGCCCGACGCGCTGCTGCTGGCCGCCGGAGAGCTGGCCCGGCCTGCGCTGCTCCATGCCTTCGAGGCCGACCTTGGCGACGACCGCGGCGGCGCGCTCGCGGCGCTCCGCCTTGCCGACGCCCTGGATCTCCAGGCCGTAGGCGACGTTGTCGAGGACGGAGCGGTGCGGGAGCAGGCCGAAGTGCTGGAAGACCATCGCGGCGCGGTGCCGGCGCAGTTCGCGCAGCCGGGCCCGGTCCATGGCGCGTACGTCCTCGCCGTCGATGGCGATCGTGCCCGCGGTCGGCTCGATCAGCCGGGTCAGACACCGTACGAGGGTGGACTTGCCCGAGCCGGACAGGCCCATGACGACGAAGACCTCGCCCTTGCGCACGTCGAAACCGACGTCCCGGACGGCGGCGGTGCAGCCGGTGCGGGAGCGGAGTTCGGCGGGGGTGAGGGCGGCGAGTCCGGGATCGGCGGGGACCCGCTCGGGCTTCGGCCCGAAGACCTTCCACAGGCCGTCGACGGAGAAGACGGGGCTGCCGGGGCCACTGGTGATACCGACGCTACTGGCGCTACTACTGGCGCTCGTACTCATCACGCACCGCCCCCGATCAGCTCGGCGCATTTCTCCCCGACCATGAGCACCCCGATCATCGGGTTCACGGCGGGCATCGTCGGGAAGACGGACGCGTCGGCGACGCGGAGGCCGTCGAGGCCGCGCACCCTCAGTTCGGGGTCCACCACGGCGTCGGTGTCCGCCGCCGCTCCCATCCGGCAGGTGCCCGCCGGGTGGTACACGGTGTGCGCGACCTGACGTGCGTACGCGCTCAGTTCCTCGTCACCCGTGACGTCCGGGCCGGGGCACACCTCACGCTTGAGCCAGCCCGCGAGCGGCTCGGTCGCGGCGATCTCGCGGGCGATGCGGATCCCGTCGACGAGGGTGCGGCCGTCGTAGTCGTCCTCGTCCGTGAAGTAGCGGAAGTCGAGGGCGGGTTTGGCCGCCGGATCGGCGCTCGTCAGGTACAGCCGCCCGCGGCTGCGCGGCTTGGGGATGTTCGGGGTCATCGAGACGCCGTGCGCGGGGCGTTCGTAGCCGATCCGCTCCGGGTTGTCGGTGAACGGGACCTGGTAGAAGTGGAACATCAGGTCGGGGCCCGCCTGTCCGGGGTCGCGGCGCACGAAGAGGCCCGCGTCGGAGTCCATCGCGGAGTTCTCGGGGATGGGGCCGTCCGTCTCCCACACGATGACGGACTCGGGGTGGTCGAGCAGGTTCTCGCCGACGCCGGGCAGGTCGTGGGCGACGGGTATGCCGAGCGCCTCCAGATCGGCGGCCGGTCCGATGCCGGAGTGCAGCAGCAGCCGCGGCGAGTCCACGGCGCCCGCGCACAGCACGACCTCCCGCCTCGCCCGTACGAGGATCTCCTCGCCGTCCTTGGTGCGCACGTGCACGCCCGTCGCGCGCGTCCCGGCCAGCTCCAGCCGGTGCGCCCATGTCTCCAGCATCAGCGTGAGGTGGGGCCGCTCGTCCATCACCGGGTGCAGATAGGCGACCGACGCGCTGGAGCGCTTGTTGTTCTCGGGGTGGTAGGCGAGGTCGAAGAAGCCGGCGCCCTCGGTGAACGGCTGCCGGTTGAAGCCCTCGACGCGGGGCACGCCCAGCGCGGACCGGGCGGCGTCCACGAAGTCGCGGGCGATGGCGTTGCGGTCCTTCTCGTCGACCGGGACGATGTTGTTGAGGAGCCGCGCGAAGTACGCCTCCATCGGCACCGCGCCCCAGCCCTCGGCGCCGGCGGCCTCCCACTCGTCCCAGTCGGAGGGCAGCGGCTTGAACGCGATGAGCGTGTTGTGCGAGGAGCAGCCGCCCAGCACCCGGGCCCGGCTGTGCCGGATGTGCGAGTTGCCGCGGGGCTGCTCGGTGGTCGGGTAGTCGTAGTCGAGTTCGCCACCGAGCAGGCCCATCCAGCGGCGCAGGGTGAGGACGTCCTCGCGGCCGACATCGCTCGGGCCGCCCTCGATGACCGCGACGGTGACGTCGGGGTTCTCGGTGAGCCGGGAGGCGATCACGGAACCGGCCGTTCCGCCTCCGATGACGACGTAGTCGTACGTGTTCTCGTGCATGTGGTCGGGCTCCAGGGTGCTGTGTGCGGTGGGGGGTTGCGGCACTGGGGTCAGCCCGCGAACCAGCGGACCGGCTTGGGCGCGAGGTTCTGGTAGACGTGCTTCGTCTCGCGGTACTCGGCGAGGCCCGCCGGGCCCAGCTCGCGCCCCACACCGCTCTTGCCGAAGCCGCCCCACTCCGCCTGCGGGAGGTAGGGGTGGAAGTCGTTGATCCAGACGGTGCCGTGCCGCAGCCGTCCGGCGACCCGGCGGGCGCGGCCCGCGTCGGACGTCCAGACGGCACCCGCGAGCCCGTACTCGGTGTCGTTGGCGAGCGCGACGGCCTCCTCCTCGGTGCGGAAGGTCTCCACCGTCAGGACGGGTCCGAAGACCTCCTCGCGGACCACCTTCATCCCGCGGTGGCACTGGTCGAGGACGGTCGGCTCGTAGAAGTAGCCGGTGGCGGGCCTGCTGCCGGAGGGTTCGGGACGCTGCCCGCCGGCCCGCAGCACCGCACCCTCCGCCAGCGCGGAGGCGACGTACGCCTCGGTCCTCTCCCGCTGCCGCTCGGAGACGAGCGGGCCGCACTCGACACCTTCCTCGGTGCCGCGGCCGAGCCTGATCCGCCCGGCCCGGCGCGCGAGTTCGGCGACGAAGCGCTCGCGCACGGACTCCTCGACGATGAGACGGGAGCCCGCCGAACAGACCTGACCGCTGTGGATGAAGGCGGCGTTGAGCGCCTGGTCGACGGCCGTGTCGAAGTCCTCGTCCGTCGCGCAGGCGTCCGCGAAGACGACGTTGGGGTTCTTGCCGCCGAGTTCGAGGGCGACCTTCTTGACGGTGTCGGCGGCGGCCCTGGCCACCTTCGTCCCGCTGATCAGGCCGCCGGTGAAGGAGACGAGGTCGACGTCGGGGTGCTCGGCCAGGCGGGCACCGACCGTGTGCCCCGGTCCGGTGACGAGATTGGCGACCCCGGCCGGCAGACCGGCCTCGACGAGCAGCCGCAGCAGCGCGACCGTCGTCAGCGGCGTGATCTCGCTCGGCTTGACCACGAAGGTGTTCCCGGCGGCCAGCGCGGGCGCGATCTTCCAACTCGCCTGCAGCAGCGGATAGTTCCAGGGCGTGATCAGCGCGCAGACGCCGACCGGCTCGTGCACGACGACACTGTGGACGTCCTCGGACCCGGCGTCGACGACCCGGCCGCCGCCCTCCCCCACGACGAGGTCGGCGAAGTACCGGAAGGCGTCCGCGACGCAGTCGATGTCGACGCGCCCTTCCTCGACCGTCTTGCCCGCGTCCCGGCTCTCCAGCAGCCCGAGCTCCTCACGGTCACGGACCAGGAGGCCGGCGACGCGGCGCAGCAGTGCGGCCCGCTCGGCGACGGGGGTGTGCGGCCACGGGCCCGCGTCGAAGGCGGCGCGCGCGGCCGCCACGGCCGCGTCGGTGTCCTTCTCGTCGCCCTCCGCGACCACGGCGAACGGCTTCGCATCCGCGGGATCGAGGATCTCGCGGGTCGCGCGGGACGCGGCCGCGCGCCACTCCCCGCCCACATGAAGGGTCTGTTCTGCCTGCTGAGCCCGGTGTCCGGCCATGGTCGGTGCTGCCTTCCGTTCCTGATCCGTTCCCCTGTGTCACACACATGTCACTCTCGGGGACCGGGAGCGCATGCCCCCCGGCCCGGATTGCATGCACGATCGGTGACCATAAGTGCGCTGTGTCACTGAAAAATCGGAAGAAACGTGATCAGAAACGGCGCACGCGGGGTGGTCCGCCCGGCCTTCCTCCCCCTCCCCTCTTCTTTGACTAAGGTCAAAGAATGACGGAGACAGTGTCGGCGGAGGACGTGCGGGCGCTTCGGCGCTTCAACCGGTACTTCACCCGCCGCATCGGAGTCCTGGACGACCGCTACCTCGGACAGGACCGGCCGCTCGGCGAGGCACGGCTGCTGTTCGAGATCGGGAGCGGGGTGTCGCTGCGCGAGCTGCGGAACCGGCTCGGCCTGGACGCCGGATATCTGAGCCGGATGGTCCGGGCGCTGGAGGCGCAGGGGCTGGTTCGGGTGAGCGTGCCGGCCGAGGACAGCCGGCTACGGGTCGCGGAGCTCACGCCGGCCGGCCGTGACGAGGTCGAGGAGCAGAACCGGCGGGCCGACGCGCTCGCCGGAGGCCTGCTCGGCGGACTCGACGAGCGGCAACGCGACCAGCTCACCGCCGCCATCCGCGCCGCCGAGCGGCTGCTGCGGTTGGCGGGCATCACCGTCGAGGCCGTCGACGGCGCCTCGCACGACGCGCGCGACTGCCTCGCCCGGTACGCCGCCGACATCGACGAGCGGTTCCCGGAAGGGTTCGACCCCGCCGCCCTCGTACGGCCCGCCGAGGTGTCCGGGGACTCGGGCGCTTTCCTGGTCGCGTACGAGGAAGGGCGTCCCGTGGGATGCGGGGCGCTGCGGCTCCTGGAGCCCGGGGTCGGCGAGATCCGCCATGTATGGGTGCGACCAGAGGCCCGGCGGCTGGGTCTCGCGCGCCGGATCCTCGTCGGGCTGGAGCAGGAGGCCGCCGGACGCGGCTGCGCGGTCGTACGGCTCGACACGCACGAGGTGCTCACCGAGGCGCAGTCGATGTACCGGGCCTGCGGATACGAGGAGATCCCCCGGTACGACGACAACGTCTACGCCGCTCACTGGTTCGAGAAGCGACTCTGATCGTTCCCGGAGCCGCTTCCTGGCGGCCGGTGCCCTGGTTCAGCAGACGCCGGCCAGGCAGAACGACGTCACCGCCGCCCCCTGGATCTGCTGCTGCTCGGGCCACGCGTCGGCCGGTCCCGAGGTGAGGACGACGTACAGCTCACCGCCGCCGGCCGGGAGGACCCGGTCCAGGGTGCGCACGTCGACGCCCCACTTCTGGCTGGGGTGGGAGTAGTCGAGCTCGGCGGCCTCGCCCCGGGCGTCGGGCACGGTCCTGAGACTGTTGCGGTGATAGCCCGGGAGCTGTTTCCTGAGGTCCTTCTCGGCCACCGTGAGCGTGCCGCGCGGGGTGGGGTCGTCCTCGCTGACCCGGAAGACCTGGAGATAGCGGGGACCTCCGCCGGACTCCCGGAAGAAGTAGATCGTGACGCCGTTCTTGCCGTTCTGCGTCTCCGGCTGCCAGCCGTCCGGCACGGCCATGCCGAACTCGCCGTTCGAAGCACGGTGGTATCCGGCCGGGACAGCGCTCGCCGAGGGGGACGCGGAGGTGGCGTCCAGGGTCGGTGCGGGGGTGGAGGCGGAGCTGGGTGCGGGCGTGGGTTCCTGGGCGCTCGGGCCGGTGGGCGCGGTGGACACCTTGGTACCGGCGTCCTTGTGCGTGCCGCCGCTGTCCCCGCCCCACACGTACCAGCCGCCGAACCCGGCCGCCCCGCCGACGAGCAGGGCCGCGGTCAGCACCGTGGCCACGCGCCGCGCCGAGGGCCGCGAGGCGGGACCGGGAGGGGGAGGGGGAGGAGGACCCGGGGTCGCGTAGGCCGGATGGGCCGGGTAGTAACCGCCCTGGTCGGGGCCCGGGAAGAGGGCGGGGGCCGGGTACTGGCTCCGCTGGTCGAAACCCGAGTCGGCGCCGGTGGTCGAACCGGAGCCGGAGCCGGAATCGTCGGCGGAGCCGGGCCCGTCCCCCGGGCCCGGGACAGGAGCCGGGCCGGGCGCGGGCGCGGGGCCGGACACAGGCACGGGGCCGGGAGGGTGGACCGGCTCGGAGCCGGGGCGCGGCGGAGGCGGCGGGGTGTAGCGGCCCTGTGGCGCGCCACCCGTCTCCCAGCTCTGCGTCTCGGCGTTCCAGTGGACCTCGTCCTGGCCGCCCACGGTCAGTTCCCCAGCAGCGCGGCGACGGATTCGGCCACCGCGCCCGCCGAGGCCAGCAGCCCGGTCAGCGCGCCGGCGTCCGTGAGTGCCTGCCGGAGCCGGGTGAGCCGGCTCTGCCCCGCCCGGCCCGACTCCTCGATCTCGGCCTGCGCCACGGCGAGTTCGGTGTCCAGCCCGGCCGTCTGGCTGCTGGCGACCAGCCGCCCGAGGTCGGCGCGGAGCTCACGCACCTGGCGCAGCAGTTCCTCGTGCGCCGGGTCGCATGGCGGCGCTCCGGCGCCCGGCTGATTGACGACGTTGTTCCCGTCGCCGATCGCGAAGGCTCCGCTGACACCGCTGATGTTGATGGATCCTCTTCCGGCGGCCTGCTCGTCAGCCATTCCCATCCCCTCCCGCCCCGTTCGGTGTGCCCGGTGTACCTGGTGGTGTGCCTGGTGCACCCGGTGTACCTGGTGCACCCGGTGTGTTCGACGCGTCCGGCGCACCGGACGTACTTGGCGCGCCCGGCGCACTCGGTGTACTCGGCGCCCTGTTGGTGACGACGTTGTTGTCGCCGAGGGCGAACGCCCCCTGAGCGTTCTCGATCAGGGTGCTGCCGCCGCTCACGTTGACGACCTTCTGGGCGAACTCGTCGGTCCGGTAGCCGGAGTCCTTCAGAACCTGCCGCACTCCCTGCGCGACCCGGTCCTGGATCGACTTGAGATAGCGGTTGACGTCCATGTTCTGGAAGAGCGAGGCGGTGTCCCCGGAGCCCAGCTCGCGCACCGACCGGGCGGGCCCGTCCGGCATCGCCGCGCCGTAGCCCGCGGTGAGGATCCGCCAGGTCAGGGCCACTCCCCGGCCCACTGTCGCGGCCGCGAGAGGTGCCGATCGAGGCGTACGGGCGAGCGCCCACACCGCCTTGCCCAGCGGGCTGTTGTGACGGTGCTGGTGGGCGATGCGGTCCGCGTTCTCGAAGTCGGCCCGCACCGGCAGCAGGACGTGCGGGGCGATCTCCAGCATCAGCATGCCGCCCTGGGTGTGCACGCGGACGAAGACGGTGGTGACGACCTCCTCCTCCCAGCCGCCGACCCGTGCCCGCAGGAAGTGCCGGCGCGTCTCGCCGCCCTCCTCGACCGACTCGGCGCTGTGCACGACGAACGCGTCCTGCTGGTAGGGCGCGAGGTCCCTGCGGGGCAGCCCCGCCACCGGCAGGAACACGCACTCGTCGATCTCCAGGCGGCGCAGCCGGTCCCGGACCGCGCCACCGGCGTGCGCCGAGGGCAGCCGCAACCGCGCCAGCATCTCGTGGACGCGGTCGAGGATCACCCGGTTGTTGATGGGCAGCGGCGGCTCCCGGCGCTCCGGGTCCGGCCGCAGCTCGACGGCGAGACTCCAGGTGTCGTACGCCTGCCCGGCGCCACAGAAGGGGTGCGCCGCGTGGTACATCACCAGGGGCGAGTGCTGCTCGACGCGGATGCGCTGCCGCAGCCGCTGGAAGCGCCGCCCCTCGGCGAGTTCGGCGGGGTCGGCGGCCATGTCGCCGAAACGCGCCGGGTGCAGCTCGTGCGCCAGCGCCCGCGCGAACTGACGGCGCTGCAAGGCGACGCACACCGCCACCAGCAGCAGGACGAGCAGCGCGGACCAGGCGTTGACCGGCTGGATGCGGAGCCCGCCGTTCTCGAAAAGTGCCGTCGCCAGAGGCGTGGGGAGGATGGCGTCGAAGAGGTCGAAGAGCTCCCGCTGGTCCGCGACGCCGAACGCCGCGCGCACCGTCGTGACCGAGGCGTAGATCAGGAGGAACCGCCCACTCCAGCGCAGCCACCCGGCGGGGAACCTCCGGTACCACGGGGGGCGTTGCTGCGCGCCCCGGATCCAGGAGGCGGTGGCGAGCACCAGGCACGGGAACAGGAGGGCGGCCAGCAGGTAGTCGGAGAGCGGGAAACCCACCGCCCACAGTCCCAGGATCGCGGCCGCCCAGCCCAGTTCGAGCCGGCGTGCGCGCAGGGCGTGGGCCAGGACGCGCGCCGCGTCGTGGCCGAGCGAGGGTGCGGCGAGCCGCTCCTCATGGACGTACAGCTCCTCGATCACCGCGTCGCGGTAGCCCGCGTCCAGGTAGGTGCCCGCGCAGAGCAGCCGCGTCGCCTCACTCGCCCCCGGCGGCACACCCGGCTCGCCGGACACCGTGGTCCGTGGTGGCCGTGGTTGCTGAGGCAACTGGAATGTCTGCGTCAACGCTGCTCCCCCGAGGCGTGAACTGCCGTGTTGCGCACACGCGTTGGTGTGTCCGGCGTCACAGCATAGGGGTCGTGTGGCATCCCCGCCGCATTTATCGCACAGGAACGGCGCGGGCCCCGCCCGGGAAACCCGGACGGGGCCTGCGTGGAGTACCGCGAGGTGCGGCGGGGGTGCGAGGGCTCAGATGAGACCGAGACCGCGGACCGCGTCGCGCTCCTCCTCGAGCTCCTTGACGGAGGCGTCGATACGGGCGCGGGAGAACTCGTTGATGTCCAGGCCCTGGACGATCTCGTACTGCCCGTCCTTGGTGGTGACGGGGAAGGAGGAGATGATCCCCTCCGGGACGCCGTACGAACCGTCCGACGGGATACCCATGGAGGTCCAGTCGCCGTCCGCGGTGCCGTTGACCCAGGTGTGCACGTGGTCGATGGCGGCGTTGGCGGCGGAGGCCGCGGAGGAGGCGCCACGGGCCTCGATGATCGCGGCACCGCGCTTGGCGACGGTCGGGATGAACTCCTCGGAGAGCCACTTCTCGTCGCCCACGACCTCGGCGGCGTTCTTGCCGGCGACCGTGGCGTGGAAGATGTCCGGGTACTGGGTGGCGGAGTGGTTGCCCCAGATGGTGAGGCGCTTGATGTCCGCGACCGCCGTGCCGGTCTTCTTCGCGAGCTGGGTCAGCGCGCGGTTGTGGTCCAGACGGGTCATCGCGGTGAAGCGCTCGGCCGGTACGTCCGGGGCGGCGGCCTGGGCGATGAGGGCGTTGGTGTTGGCCGGGTTGCCCACGACGAGGACCTTGATGTCGTCCGCGGCGTGGTCGTTGATGGCCTTGCCCTGCGGCTTGAAGATGCCGCCGTTGGCCGACAGCAGGTCGCCGCGCTCCATGCCCTTGGTGCGCGGGCGGGCGCCGACGAGCAGGGCGACGTTCGTGCCGTCGAAGGCCACGTTGGGGTCGTCCGTGATGTCGATCCCCGCGAGCAGCGGGAAGGCGCAGTCGTCGAGCTCCATGGCGGTGCCCTCGGCGGCCTTCAGCGCGGGCGTGATCTCCAGGAGGCGCAGCTTGACCGGCACGTCCGCGCCGAGCAGCTGGCCGGAGGCGATGCGGAAGAGCAGGGCGTAACCGATCTGGCCGGCCGCGCCGGTGACGGTGACGTTCACGGGAGTGCGGGTCATGGCGTTCTCCGTATGACAGCTGGCGGTGGGGCGTCCCTGCCCCGGGGTGCAGGATCGTCCCCTGCGTCCACCGCGTTGATCGATCAAAGGTGCCGATGATCGATCTCTCGGTGTCAAGAGAGATCCGCCGTCAGGCTATCGCGCATCCGATACCCCCGATGGCCGGGTCCCGTGTGGCCCACCCCACAGAGGCCCCGAACGGGCGGCCGCCGGCCCCGGAGAGGGGCGGCGGCCGCCGAGGGGGCGCCGCGTTCCGTCCGGGACGGGTGTACGTCCCGTTCCTCCCGGACGGCGCCGGATCCCGTGGGGGTTGTCTGTCCGCCTGCCCCGGCCGGGAGCAACCATGCCTCCCGATTTCCGAGCGCCCCTGTCCCCGAGCGCCCCTGTCCCCAGTTCCCCCCTTGGTGCGGGCCAGGGCTGCGGATTTTCAGCCCGTCCGGCGTTTGAGGACGAGCCCCGCACCCTCCATCACGCCAGCCCCTACTTCACCGCGTACACCCCCGCTGCCCCGACTTCAACGTCACGCACGCCTTGGCCTCACCGGCATCCTTGACGGCGATCATCGGCGTGTACGCATCGGTGTCGGCGTCCACCGAACCGGTCTGCCCGGGCGCGCCGCCGGCGGACACCACGACCGAGTCACCGGCCACGGCCTGCGTGATGCGAGCCCAGGCAGTGCCACAGGTCTTGCTGTAGCGGACCTCGACGAGCGTCGTACCGACGGTGATGCTGGTGGGGGTGGTCGCCAACTGCCCTCCGCAGCCCATGTTCTCCGGATCCTTGCCCGTACAGTCGCTGCCGCTGCACTTCACGCCGGCCGGCAGGTCGGGATGGGCGGAGGCGGACGTCGTGGGCGTCCCGGCCGCGCCCTGGTCCTTCTTGTCGCCGCCACCGCCCGTGAGGAGAACGGCCACGGCGATGACGACGAGCGCACCCACGACACCCGCGAGGAACATCGTCAACCGCCGCTTACGCCGGGCCCCGTCGAACGCCGCTCCGTCCGACGCCGCTCCGACGGGTGGGGCGGCACCCGCCGGCGAAGCACCGGCGGACGCGGCGGCCCTCGCCGGACCCGCCGCCACCGGCGGCCCGAACCGCCCCGCGCCCCCGGACGACGGCGTGGCGACGGCCCCCCAGCCACCGCCACCGCCCTTCGAAGTCCCTCCGGACGAGGAACCGCCGCGCGCACCACCCGCGTTCGAGGGCGAGGCCCCGGACGCCGAGTCCTCCGCGTCCGCCGGGGTCGGCTGCGGCGGCACCGACGGCACCACACCGGCGGGCCCCGCGATCCCGGGCGTCACGGTCGTGCCGCGGCCCTTGCGGACCTGCTTGCCGCCGCTCCCGTTCACCGGTGCCGCGCCGGACTCCCCGAGCGCGGCCCGCGCCTGCGAGATGCGGATCGCTTCCATGGTCATGTCGTGGCGCATCTCCGAACGGCTCCAGGCGCGCTCGGCGAGTTCCCACATGGTGGTGAGATGAATGGGACTGGTCCCGGTCACCTCGGCCAGGGCGACGATCGCGCCCTTGGGCGCGAGGAGCCGGCCGTTGAGGTAACGGTCCCAGGACGTCCTGCTGTAGCCCGTTCGGTCGGCCAGGGCGGCCACACTCAGCCCGCCCCGGTCGACCAGTCTGCGCAGCTGGACAGCGAACTCCTTGACCTGCGGATCGAGTTCATCCGGCAAGGCCTTCCAACGAGGCATTGCTCTTCCCCCCTGCTTCTTTCCCCCCGTGCGTGCCTGACATTTCCCCCCGCGCGGCTCCCCCCGGGCTCTCCCCCGCGTGCGGGCGGGGAAGGGGCCCATCGCCGCCGAGTCCCCGTTCTGGTTACCCACAGGGATGCGTCCGGCCAGGACCCCAGTTCCCGGAACCGGGGCGCACAGGAGCGTTCGGGCCGGAGCATGCGCCGTCGCACGCCCGTCGGGCCGCGGTCCCAGTGTCCCATTTCCCCCGTCCCGGCCAAACGGACTCGCGACCTCCGCACGGATGTGCTCCAGGCGTTCGCGCGGGACGTGCGGGACGGTCCCGGCCGCTCACACCAACGGGACGTCCGGGACCAATCCGGCCGCATCATCGAACCCGTCAAGACATTGGCACAGCGGGAACGCGGGAGCGACCCCGCCGGTCATGGAAGTGCCCGGGTCACCCGAGAGTGACGGCACCCGCGACAGCGGCGAGGAGGAGCGCGAGAACGAGCAGGGCCGCGTAGAGGAGGAGACGTCCCGTGCGCGGACCGGGCGGGGGTTCCTCGTCGAGCAGGTCCCACCACGGAAGCGTGGGGTCCTCCTCGTACCCGCTCGCGCCCGCACGGTCGTCCACGCCCTGCCGCACGCCGCCGTGTCCGTCGTATCCGTCGCGTCCGTCGTGTCTGTCGCGTCCGTCGTGCGTGCCGTCACCTCCACCGGGGACGGGCCCGCCCACGGGAAGGCGTAAGGGCGCGGGCTCGCGGGGCCAGACCCGTACCGCCAACTCCCAGCGCACGCCGAACCGTTCGGCCTCGGCGTCCGGGAGACCCGCGACCCGGCACAGCGAGGCGACCGCCTGCCGGGGCGGCGGCTGGGTCGCGTTGAGGTACCGCTGCCAGGACGACTTGCTGTACGCGGTGCGCGCGCCCAGCGCGACCAGGCTCAGCCCGGTGCTGTCCTTGAGCAGCCGCACCTGCTCGACGAAGTGCCGTACCTCCGTGGGAAGTTCCTCCGGCAGCGGCTGCCAGGCACCCATCGCTCACCCACCTCCTGCGGCGTTCCGGGGGCGTTCGTCCGCCTCCGTCGTTCCCCGTGAGCGAGGGACGGCGCCGGGCGGTGGGACGGTTCCCGTCACGCGGCGCGGACACGATGGCGGAACGGTCACTTCCGTGCCACAGCGGACCACCGGCTGTTGTAACGCCCGTTCCTGTGCAGAAGGGTTGTCCCCGGGCGGCCCGGCCGCCCGGCCGCGGCCCGTCCTTACTCGGGGGAGAGGACGGGTCGCGGCGCCGTGCGCGGACGGCGCGGGGGGCTCAGCGGACCGTGAAGTGCAGCGTGTCGTCCAGGAACGGGATCACCAGCCACGGAGTGGGCTGTGCCATCAGGGCCAGCAGCACGATGGCGAGGCCCAGCACCCCGTACGTGACCATGTCCGTGAAGCGTGAACGGACCGCGAGCATGCCCACGTCGGGCAGCATCCAGCGCATCACGGCACCGCCCAGCAGGGCGGCCCCGATCAGGATCGTGCCGAACCGGAACGCGTCCAGCGCGACCAGCAGCAGGCCGAGCCCGACGGCAGACAGCACGGCCAGGATGGGCCACTGGCGGGCCGGTGCCGGGGCGTCGCCCGACGCCGCCCGGCCGCCGCCCTCGGGCCGCGCGGTGTCCCTCGTGAACAGCGGGAAGCGGCGGGTGGTGCGGCGCGGCCGCCCCTCGGCGTCCGGGGCACTCACGGCGTCGATCGCACCGGGCTCGTCCTCCGCGTCCCCGTCCCCGGCGTCCTCCCGGGCCTGCGCGTCGTCCCCGGCCTGCGCGTCGTCCCCGACCGTCGCGTCGTCCGCGGACCTGGCGTCGTCCGGGGCCCCGGTCCCGGACCGGTCCCCCGTCCCGCCCGGCGCGGTGCCCTCGGCCCGCGCGTCGCCTTCCGATTCCGCCCGTGCGGACCCCTCGGCCCGCACGGTGGCTTCCGCCACTGCCTCCGCTTCCCGTACCGCCGACGCGGAGTCGGCCCTGTCGGAGCCGCCCTCAGCCGACACTGCGCTCCGCCGCTTCCACCACGTTGACGAGAAGCTGGGCACGGGTCATCGGGCCGACGCCGCCCGGGTTCGGGGAGATCCACGCCGCGACCTCGGCGACGTCCGGGTGGACATCGCCGACGATCTTGCCCTCGGCGCTGCGCGAGACTCCGACGTCGAGGACGGCGGCGCCCGGCTTCACGTCCTCGGCACGGACGAGGTGCGCGGAGCCCGCCGCGGCGACGATGATGTCGGCGCGCTTCAGGTGCGCGGAAAGGTCCCGGGTACCGGTGTGGCACTGGGTCACGGTCGCGTTCTCGCTGCGCCGCGTCAGCAGCAGCGGCATCGGCCGGCCGATGGTCACCCCGCGGCCGACGACCACGACCTCGGCACCCTTGATCTCCACGCCGTAGCGGCGCAGGAGGGTGAGGACGCCGTTCGGGGTGCAGGGCAGCGGGGCCGGCTCGTTCAGCACGAGGCGGCCGAGGTTCATCGGGTGGAGTCCGTCCGCGTCCTTGTCCGGGTCCATCAGTTCCAGGATGCGGTTCTCGTCGATGCCCTTGGGGAGCGGGAGCTGAACGATGTAGCCGGTGCAGGCGGGGTCCTCGTTGAGTTCCCGCACCACCGCCTCGATCTCCTCCTGGGTGGCGGTCGCGGGCAGTTCACGCTGGATGGAGGCGATACCCACCTGCGCGCAGTCGCGGTGCTTGCCCGCGACGTACTTCTGGCTGCCGGGGTCGTCGCCCACCAGGACGGTCCCCAGGCCGGGCGTGACGCCCTTCTCCTTCAGGGCCGCCACACGGACGGTCAGATCGGACTTGATCGCGGCTGCGGTGGCCTTGCCATCGAGAATCTGGGCGGTCATGGTCCCCATCCTCCCGGATGACACGGTCCAGGTTCCAATCCAGGTTCCCCTCAAGGGCCGCGGCGGCCGTCGGGCGGCCGGTTCGCCCGTATCCGGCCATGATCGTCGGTGTTGCGCTTGAGCAACACATACGGAATGCCGCTGGACAAGTAAGAGTCGGCTAAAGAACGATGAGAACACAGTGTCGCGGGCAGTACCGGGGGGACGGACCGCTCTGTAGAAACACCTCCGAACCGTGCCGCGCGTAGTCCCCGCACGAGGCAACGGAGGAATCCCGCCATGAGTTTCGGCGACCCGAACAACCCCTACGGCCCGCCGCCCCAGCAGCCCCCCAGCGCTCCCCAGACCCCTCCCGGCTACGGCTATCCGCCGGCTCCTCCGGGTGTGCCCCCGCAGGGATACGGCTATCCGCAGCAGCCGGCGTACTCCGGCTACCCGGGCGGCAACCAGATGGTCCCGCAGACGATGCCGGGGCTGCTGGTCACCGCACGCGTCTTCCTGTTCATCATCTCCGCGGTGCAGATCCTGGCGGCACTGGGCTGGTTGTACGTCGCCGCCCTCGCCAACGACGTCTCGGGCGCGGCGGACAGCCTCAGCTCGTCGTCCGACGACCCGTTCAACTCGTTCAGTGACGGTGCCGGCATCGCCTCGGGCGTCCTGCTGTTCATCGCCCTGGTCGCGGCGGGCCTGGCGGCCCTGTCGATCACCCTGGGCGTGAAGTTCGGCAGAGGCGGCCAGGGCATCCGCATCACCACCGTCATCTACGGCGCGCTGGGCGGGATCGTCGGCCTGATCATGCTCGTCGTCGGCCTGGACTCCGGCCTGGCCACCGCCATCGTCCTCCCGCTGATCTGGGTCGTCTTCGCCACCATCATCACGGTGGCCCCGGTCGTGGCGAGCGGCACCGCCTGGTTCGCCCGCCCGCGCTACTGAACGGTCCGCACCGAGGGCCGTGGCTCCCCCGCACCGGGGGAGCCACGGCCCTCGCGTGTCCGCTCGCCGCCGGGGTGACGCCCGTCGGCGACACCTCGGATCGGATCAGTGGAAGAAGTGGCGCGTCCCGGTGAAGTACATCGTGACGCCGGCCTTCTTCGCGGCCTCCACCACCAGCTCGTCACGGACCGAACCACCCGGCTGGACCACGGCCCTGACACCCGCCTCGGCGAGGATCTCCAGGCCGTCGGGGAACGGGAAGAACGCGTCCGAGGCGGCGTAGGCGCCACGGGCCCGCTCGGCGCCCGCCCGCTCGACCGCCAGCTTCGCGGAGTCGACACGGTTGACCTGGCCCATGCCGACGCCGACCGAGGCGCCGTCCTTGGCGAGCAGGATCGCGTTGGACTTCACCGCGCGGCAGGCCCGCCAGGCGAAGGCCAGTTCGTCCAGCTCGCCCTGGCCGAGCGCGTCACCGGTGGCCAGGGTCCAGCTCGCCGGGTTGTCGCCGTCGGCCTGGAGCCGGTCGGTGACCTGGAGCAGCGCGCCGCCGTCGATCTGCTTGACCTCGACCGGGTTGGCGGGCGCCCGGTGGGCGCGCAGGACCCGGATGTTCTTCTTCTTGGTGAGGGCTTCGAGCGCGCCGTCCTCGTACTCCGGCGCCACGATGACCTCGGTGAAGATGTCCGCGACCTGCTCGGCCATCTCCTTCGTCACCGGCCGGTTGACCGCGATCACTCCGCCGAAGGCGGAGAGCGGGTCGCAGGCGTGCGCCTTGCGGTGCGCCTCGGCGACGTTCGAGGCGACCGCGATGCCGCACGGGTTGGCGTGCTTGATGATCGCGACGCAGGGGTCCTCGTGGTCGTACGCGGCACGGCGCGCGGCGTCCGTGTCCGTGTAGTTGTTGTACGACATCTCCTTGCCGTGCAGCTGCTCGGCCTCGGCGAGACCGCCCGTACCGTCGACGTACAGCGCGGCACCCTGGTGCGGGTTCTCCCCGTAGCGCAGGGTGTTCTTCCGCTCGTAGGTGTGCCCGAGGAAGTCGGGGAAGCCGCTCGTGTCGGCCGCGGCGTAGTCGTCCGCGAACCAGGAGGCGACGGTGACGTCGTACGAGGCGGTGTGCTGGAACGCCTCCGCCGCGAGCCGCTTGCGGGCGGTGAGGTCGAAGCCACCCTCCTCGACGGCGGCCAGCACGGCGGCGTACCGGTCCGGGCTGGTGACGACGGCGACGGACGGGTGGTTCTTGGCGGCCGCCCGCACCATCGACGGACCGCCGATGTCGATCTGCTCGACACACTCGTCGGGCGTCGCGCCCGAGGCGACCGTCTCGCGGAAGGGGTAGAGGTTCACCACGACGAGGTCGAACGGCTCGACGCCGAGCTCGGCGAGCTGCTCCCGGTGGCTGTCGAGCCGCAGGTCGGCGAGGATGCCCGCGTGGACCCTGGGGTGCAGGGTCTTGACGCGGCCGTCGAGGCACTCGGGGAAGCCGGTGAGTTCCTCGACCTTGGTGACGGGGACGCCGGACGCGGCGATACGGGCGGCGGTGGAGCCGGTGGACACCAGCTCGACACCGGCCTCGTGCAGCCCGCGCGCGAGCTCTTCGAGCCCGGTCTTGTCGTAGACACTGACGAGCGCGCGCCGGATGGCCCGCCTGGTGCCCGCGGTGCCCTCGGCCGTGACTGTGCTGTCGGCGGTCACTGGATAACTACCTTTCGTCCCTCAATGCGATAGCCGTTGCGGGCGAGCCGCCCCACGACATCGACGAGCAGTTCTCGCTCGACTTCCTTGATGCGCTCGTGCAGAGCGCTCTCGTCGTCCTCGTCCCGGACCTCGACCACGCCCTGGGCGATGATCGGCCCGGTGTCGACGCCGTCGTCGACGAAGTGGACGGTGCATCCGGTGACCTTCGCGCCGTACGCGAGCGCGTCGCGCACACCGTGGGCCCCGGGGAAACTCGGCAGCAGGGCGGGGTGCGTGTTGACGATGCGCCCGCCGAACCTGGCGAGGAACCGCTTCCCCACGATCTTCATGAACCCGGCGGAGACGACCAGGTCGGGCTCATGGGCGGCGACCGCCTCGGTGAGCGCCGCGTCCCACTCGTCCCGGGTGCCGTAGTCCTTCACCCGCCGGACGAACGTGGACAGCCCCGCCCGCTCACCGCGCGCGAGCCCCTCGATGCCGTCACGGTCGGCGCCGACGGCCACGATCCGGGCCCCGTAGCCCTCGGGCCCGGCCTCCGCGACGGCGTCGAGCAGTGCCTGCAGATTCGTGCCTGATCCGGAGACCAGCACGACGAGGCGCTTGGCCTTGGCCACGACGGGGCCCTTTCTCGGGGGAGCGTTTGTACGGTCGTACGAATGCTTCACGCCCCGGGATACGGGGAAGTCTACGAACCGGCCGACCGTCGGCAACGATACCGGCACACCGGGCAGCCCCCACGGGACGGGGGCGTGGCCGGAAGGTAGCGTCTGGGGAGGAACCTCCCGGGAACACCGTTCGGCATGGGGAACGCCCTGTGTCCGCGGGACGTTGACCAGGGACGGACAGGAACGTCCGGGGCACGCCCCGGGGACGAACGTCCGGGGTACGAGCCCTGGGTGGGAGTCCTGGACAGCAAACCCGGGGTACGCGTCGCGAGCACGAAGCCGTGCGGACACGCCGCCCGCCAGAACCACCAAGGGGAAGACGCACACCTGATGCCGGACCGCAGTCTCCGACTCCCTCCGCTCCTGCTGCGCGAGCGGCGCCCTTCGCCCACCCCGCCGCAGGAGAACGGGAACGCACCCTCGGGCGGGGGCGACGCCTCGGGCGGACATGGCTCCTCGGGCGGGGGCGGCTCGGCAGGTGGGAGCGGCTCGGGGTCCGGCTCCGGCCCCGACGACCACAATCCGTTCGCTCCGCCGCCGGAGGGCACGCCCGACCGGCCCTGGCAGCCCAGACGCCCCGCGGGCGGACAGAACCCGGACGAGAACGGCGGCTCCGGGCAGCACTCCCCCTGGGGCGATCAGTGGAGTGACCAGCAGCCGGGCCGTTCGGCCGGCGGCGGCTTCGGTGAGCGGCCCGGTGCCCCTCAGGGCCAGGGCGGCCCGGAAGGACCCGGTGGCGGTCCGGGTGCCGGAATGCGCTGGGACCCGACGGACCCCGCGCAGCGCCGGGCACGCTACGCGCTGCTCTCCGGCATGTGGGCCTTCTTCTTCGCCCTGTTCGGCTGGCTGTACGTGGCCCTGCTGCTCGGCGCGCTCGCGCTGTACTGGGGTGTCAGCGCCCTGCGCGCCAGGCCTCGCACACCGGATCCGGACGCGCCGGCACCCGACCCGGCCGGCCGCCCCCAGACGACCGCGGCGGTCAGCGGCCTCGTCACCGCGTCCCTCGCCATCGCCATCGTCGCCGCGATGTTCTCCGCGCATTTCGTCTACAGCGACTACTACTCGTGCACCGACGACGCGCTCACCAACGCGGCGAAGCAGTCCTGCAACCAGCTTCTGCCGAAGGAGCTGCGGGGCCTGTTGGGTACGCAGAACTAGCGCGTCCCCCTTCTGGGGGCTGCCGCCCTCCGACCCCCGCATCGGCCCGAACGGCCTCGTCGTCGAACGCCGGACGGGCTGAAAGACATGCCCCCGGCCGGAATCAGCGGCTCGCGCCGGAGCTCTCGGCCCGCGCCGGAGATCTGCGGCTCGCGCCCGCGTATCCAGCCCGTCCGGCGTTTGAGGACGAGCCCCTCGGGCGTTGGGGGTCCAGGGGGCGCAGCGCCTTGGCGAGGGTCTGGCGGCGGGGGTCCCGGGGCGGAGCCCTCAGGTACGGGACGGGCAGGGGCGGCGGGGGCGAGGAACCCGTCCGTCACCTCAGTGCTCCGGCTCCGGATCCACCGCTTCCAGCAACGCCGACGCCTCCCGCAACGCCGCCCACCGCGCCTCCCTGACCACATCCTCGTGCCACGCCACCCCCACGTCGTCGGACGGCAGAAGGTCGTACGGCGCATGACTGGGATCCCGCTCATCCTCCGGGTCCACCACGAGGACCGATCCCCCGGCCGCCTGCGACACCGCGGACCCCGACCCCGGCCCCGACGCGGACTCCGGCTCCGCCACCCGCCCGCCGTCCTCACGCGCCCCGTCCTCACGCGCCCGCCACGGAGTCCACGACAACCACGCCGGCACAGACCCCACGGACCTCACCGACGCCACGGACACCACGGACACCACGGACGAAGCAGCCGCCCAGGAAAGCCGCCGCCTACGCCCGATCCCCGGCACCACCGCCCCCACCGGCACCCCGACCCCCACCGTCCACACCACCACGGCGCCCCCCACCTGCCACCACACCGGCCCGAAGTGAGCCAGCGCGCCCACCCCCAGCGGCCCACCCGCCAGCCCGGCGAGCAGCGCCATCACCAGACCGCACAGGACACCCGCGACCCCCACCCCCGCGACGACCCGCCCCCGGGACCAGCTCTCGTCCCCGCCCGACTGCACGGCCCCACCGCCCCGGGCCGCCTTCCGCAGGAACCACACCACCGTCACCCCGGCCGCCACCGGCACCGCCGCCCCCGCCCAACTCCACGGCCCCCCGGCCTCCGGCACCGCCGCCAGCAGTGGAAACGGCGGCAGCGACGGCCCCGGCGCCGCCGCGGACAACGGCCCCGCGACCTGTCCGGCCCCCAGCACCACACCGGGACCGAGGGCGTACGCGGCCCCCCACACCGCCGCGTTCGGCACCAGCGCCAGACAGAGCAGGAGTACGGCGAACCGCCCCGACCACACCGCGGTGAGCTGCTGGAAGGACTCCCGCGCCAGATCGCCGTGCCACACCAGCGACACCCCCACCAGCAGCGCACCGCCCCCGACGAGCACCGCCGCCCCGGCGAGCGCCGCCCGCGCCGAGGCGCCGAGCCACCGCCCGACCCACGGCGCCGGCGGCTCGCCGGCGGCCCAGCGGCGTACCCCGGCGGGCACCGGCGGGCGGGCGAGAGCCCGGCCCACCCAGAGCGGCACCGGTCCGCGCGGATGCCCGTACGCCGTCCACACCCCGGCCCCCGCCGCGCCCGCGGCGAGCAGGGGCAGGCACAGCCCCGACCACGCCCAGGACGGCCGCAGTTCCCCGCCCGCGGTGTAGAGCACCGCTGCCGCGCTCAGGGTCAGATAGCCCGCGACGGTGCCGGCCCACACCGTGCGTCCCGAGGCCCCCGCGTCGGCGTCGGCGGCGTCGCGCGCCGCGCGGTACAGCAGCCACACGGGGAACACCGCCAGGAGCAGCGGGGTGAGACCCACCGGCATGGGCAGGCCCGACAGGGTGTCGGTGCGCACCAGCTCCACGCCGTGCGCGAGCAGCCACAGCGCGGCCGCTACGTGCAGCGCGCCACCGGGCCCGCTGTCCGGGTACGGCGAGCTGATCCACAGCATCATGACGAGGACGGCGAGCGAGCCGAGCCCGAGCCCCGCCGCGAGCGCACCGCCCAGGAAGCCGGCGGCCAGTCCGGGTGATCGGCGACGCATCCGGGTGATCAGGAGCGACAACGAAAGCCTGTGGTCGGTCATCTGTGTCACCCCGCCATGCTCCCAACGACACGCGCTTTCTCGTCGTAACGGGCAAAGCTCGGATGTGTCGCCCAATATGCAGCTATGTACCTTTTCGTACGGAAGGGCAGCCCGGTGGTGTCCGCGACGACAGGAGACCCCGCGACCCCCCTGCCCGGCCGCGAGGAGCGCCGCCGACTGCGCGAGGCCAAGTCGCTGAGCCACGCCGACATCGCGGCCGACGTGGGCGTCACCGCCGCGACCGTGCGCTCGTGGGAGTCCGGCCGTACGACACCATGCGGGCGCGAACGGGACGCGTACGCGCGGCTGCTGACGTCCACCGGGATGGCCCGCCATCAGGAGGACGTCCGCGACGGCCCCGACCCGGACGACGCCCACGACGCCCACGACACCCATGACACCCATGACACCCACGATGGTCGACGGAGCGAACCCGCCCCCGTCCTGGCCGGCGTCGCCGCCGGCCCCGTACAGCCGCCCCCCCGACCGGCGGACCCGCCGGCGGCGCCCACCGGCTCCGGGGCGAAGCCCGCGGCCGGGCCCGGCTGGGGTCCCGGGTACGAGCCCGTCCCCGTCGGCCTGACGCCCGCTCAGGCCTTCGACGGGCTCTACGGGTTCTGCGCTCCCGCCCTCCTGCGGCAGACCTATCTGCTCACCGGGCGGCGCGAACTGGCGCGCGAGTCGGTGGAGCGGGCCTTCCAGTCGGCCTGGCAGCGGTGGCCCGAGGTGGCCGTCGACCGGGATCCGGCGGGGTGGGTACGGGCGGTCGCGCACGAGTACGCTCTCTCGCCCTGGCACCGGCTCCGCCCGCGGTACCGGCACGCGGAGCCGCCGCCCGCCGACTCCGACGACCGCGTGCTGCTCTCCGTACTCCTGGAACTGCCGCCGACGCACCGGCGGACCCTGCTGCTCTACGACGGTGTCGGGCTCGACCTGCCGGAGACCGCGGCCGAGACGGAGGCGAGCACGCCGGCGGCGGCCAACCGGCTGCTGCACGCGCGCGAGACCGTGGCCACGCGGCTGCCGGAGCTCGCGGCGCCCGAGAACCTGCACCGGCGGCTCGCCGAGGTCGCCGGGACGGAGCGGCTGCCGACCGGGAAACCCTTCATGGTGCGCTGGGCCAGCGAGCGCCGGGTCCTGCGCTGGACCCGTGCGGCGATGGCCTTCACCGCCGTCTTCATCGGCATCACCTCGCTGACCCTCAGGGCCGCCCCCGACCACTACGAACCACCGCTGGCCCCGGGGGCGACGGTGAACGGTCTGCCGCCGCGGATCGCTCCCGGGCCGCTGTCCCAGGAGGAGCTGGCCCTGCGCGCCCGGCTCAAGGCGGAGACGGCGAGCGGTCCGGAACGGCTGGTCCCGGACCCGCGGTGAGCACGGTGGGAACGGAAAGAACGGAAAGAACGGTGAGAACGGAGAGGACGGAGAGAACGGAGAGAACGCGGACGGGCCCGCACCCCAGGAGGGTGCGGGCCCGTCTCGCTGCTGCGTGTCAGCCCTTGAGCAGTTCGCGCGCCAGCTTCGCCGTCTCGGTCGGCGTCTTGCCGACCTTGACGCCGGCGGCCTCGAGGGCCTCCTTCTTCGCGGCGGCCGTGCCGGAGGAGCCGGAGACGATGGCGCCGGCGTGGCCCATGGTCTTGCCCTCGGGCGCGGTGAAGCCCGCGACGTAGCCGACGACCGGCTTCGTCACGTTCTTGGCGATGAAGTCCGCCGCGCGCTCCTCGGCGTCACCGCCGATCTCGCCGATCATGACGATCAGGTCGGTGTCGGGGTCGGCCTCGAACGCGGCGAGCGCGTCGATGTGCGTCGTGCCGATGACCGGGTCGCCACCGATGCCGACGGCGGACGAGAAGCCGATGTCACGGAGCTCGTACATCATCTGGTACGTCAGCGTGCCGGACTTGGAGACCAGGCCGATACGGCCCGGCTTCGTGATGTCGCCCGGGATGATGCCGGCGTTGGACTGGCCCGGGGTGATGAGACCGGGGCAGTTCGGGCCGATGATGCGGGTCTTGTTGCCCTTCGCCTTCGCGTACGCCCAGAAGGCGGCGGAGTCGTGGACGGCGATGCCCTCGGTGATGACGACCGCGAGGGGGATCTCCGCGTCGATCGCCTCGACCACGGCGGCCTTCGCGAAGGCCGGCGGCACGAAGAGGACGGACACGTTGGCGCCCGTCTTCTCGATCGCCTCGGCGACCGTGCCGAAGACAGGGATCTCGGTGCCGTCGATGTCGACGGACGTGCCCGCCTTGCGCGGGTTCACGCCACCGACGATGTTCGTCCCGTCCGCGAGCATGAGCTTGGTGTGCTTCATGCCCGTGGCACCGGTCATGCCCTGGACGATGACCTTGCTGTCCTTGTTGAGGAAGATAGCCATGGCGGTTGTTTCCCTCGTCCCTTACTTCGCAGCCGCGAGTTCGGCGGCCTTGTCGGCCGCGCCGTCCATGGTGTCCACGCGCTGGACCAGCGGGTGGTTGGCGTCCGACAGGATCTTGCGACCCAGTTCGGCGTTGTTGCCGTCCAGACGCACGACCAGCGGCTTGGTGACTTCCTCGCCCTTGTCGGCGAGCAGCTGCAGCGCCTGGACGATGCCGTTGGCGACCTCGTCACAGGCGGTGATGCCACCGAAGACGTTGACGAAGACGGACTTGACGTCCGGGTCGCCGAGGATGATCTCCAGGCCGTTCGCCATGACCGCGGCAGAAGCGCCGCCGCCGATGTCGAGGAAGTTGGCCGGCTTCACGCCGCCGTGGTTCTCACCGGCGTACGCGACGACGTCGAGGGTGCTCATGACGAGACCCGCGCCGTTGCCGATGATGCCGACCTCACCGTCGAGCTTGACGTAGTTGAGGTTCTTGGCCTTGGCGGCGGCCTCGAGCGGGTTGGCCGAGTCCTTGTCCTCGAGCGCGGCGTGGTCCGGCTGGCGGAACTCGGCGTTCTCGTCCAGGGACACCTTGCCGTCGAGGGCGATGACCTTGCCGGAGGCGACCTTGGCGAGCGGGTTCACCTCGACGAGGAGGGCGTCCTCCTTGATGAAGGTGTCCCACAGCGTCACCATGATCTCGGCGACCTGCTCGGCCACCTCGGCCGGGAACTTCGCCTGGGCGACGATCTCGCGGGCCTTCTCGATCGACACGCCTTCGTTGGCGTCGACCGGGACCTTCGCGAGGGCCTCGGGGTTCTCCTCCGCGACGACCTCGATCTCCACGCCGCCCTGTACGGACGCCATGGCGAGGAAGGTGCGGTTCGTGCGGTCGAGGAGGTACGAGACGTAGTACTCCTCGACGATCTCGGGCGCGGTCTCGGCGATCATCACCTTGTGGACCGTGTGGCCCTTGATGTCCATGCCGAGGATGTCCGTCGCCCGGGCTACTGCCTCGTCCGGGGTGGCGGCGAGCTTGACGCCGCCGGCCTTTCCACGGCCACCGACCTTCACCTGCGCCTTGATGACGGACTTGCCGCCAAGACGCTCGGTCGCCTCGCGGGCTGCCTCAGGCGTGTCAATGACTTCACCGGCCAGCACCGGTACACCGTGCTTGGCGAAGAGGTCCCTCGCCTGGTACTCGAACAGGTCCACGCGCGTCCGTCCCTATCAGTGATCTCGCGGTTCGTTGGATGCGTGGGCGTGCCGCGAAGGGCAACGTGACGTCCGCTGTCACAAGGGTGGCGCACACGGTGTCCGAGCGCGCGGCATGTCCGTCTCGCAGGTTATCGCCGTGGGACGCGGGTCCCTAAATCGCAGATCACACCTCAGCGGTGATACCTGTCACAGATCCGGCCGGCCTCTTGGCGGGGCAGGGCCTCACCGGGCTGGGGTTGACCCGGTGAGGCCCCTTGAACAGGCCCTTGAGGGGCCCGGGACAGGTGTTCCCCACCCCAATGGGGACCACCTGTCCCGTCCGCGGGGTACGGCCGGACGGATCCGACGGGTTTCGGCCGTCCGGGTCTGCGGCCCCGCGGAGTCTCGGTGTGTACGGACGGGTCGGGCGCGCGGTCGAGTGCGCGGTCGAGTGCGCGGGACGGCCGGTCCGGTCAGTCCCGGACGCCACCGCTCGCGACGGCGCCGGGGGCGCGGTGCCGTCCTCGCGGGAGCGGGTCACCGACCAGGAAAGGGGATTCCCAGCCCCGCCTCCGCTCGGCCGAGCTGCCCGCAGGCCGCCCGGCCCGTGCTCCGGTCTTCGCGGCGAGCAGCGGCTGCGCGGCCCGTTCCACCACCGAGGCCACCGGCGTGGGCGGAACCGTGGACGTCCGGCCGTCCGCCGCGTGTGCCTGTCCCCCGTAGAGGAAGGCGAGCGCGAGCACCCCGCCCACCAGCACCGACGCTTGCGGCGCACGCCGTCCCGCCGCAGTGCGCAGCAGGCGCAGAGCGGCACCGGTGACGGGCGGTGCGGCGGTCGGGATCAAGACGGGGAGAGCCTCCGTGGGGCGGGGCCGGGCGGTATGGGACAGAACTCGGCGCACCGTTCGATTCGAAGAGGCGCCGATCCTCGCACGGGACTCCCGAGGTTGCGCAAGCCCCCTGTTACCGATGGGTATGCATGTCCGGTTTTTCGGCTCTCGTCACACGGCGTCGGGCACGGGAAGCGGACGCTTCTCGATCGCCGCCGCCATCACGTCGGGAAACAGATCGGGGGTACACGCGAACGCCGGTGCGCCCAGCGCCGCGAGTGCCGCCGCGTGCTCACGGTCGTAGGCCGGCGTCCCCTCGTCGGACAGCGCCAGCAGCGTCACGAACTGCACCCCCGACGCCTTCATCGCCGCCACCCGCTTCAGCATCTCGTGGCGTATGCCTCCCTCGTAGAGGTCGCTGATGAGCACGACCACGGTGTCGGCGGGCCGGGTGATCTGCGACTGGCAGTACGCGAGCGCCCGGTTGATGTCCGTTCCGCCGCCGAGCTGCGTGCCGAAGAGGACGTCGACCGGGTCGTCGAGCTGGTCGGTGAGGTCCACGACGGCCGTGTCGAAGACGACGAGCCGGGTGGTGATGGACCGCATCGACGCGAGGACGGCCCCGAAGACGGACGCGTAGACGACGGACGCCGCCATCGAGCCCGACTGGTCGACGCACAGGACGACCTCTTTCTTCACGGACTGCGAGGCGCGTCCGTAACCGATCAGCCGCTCGGGAACGACCGTGCGGTGTTCGGGCAGGTAGTGCTTCAGGTTGACCGCGATCGTGCGGTTCCAGTCGATGTCGTGGTGGCGGGGGCGGGTGACGCGGGCGCTGCGGTCGAGGGCGCCGGAGAGCGAGGCGCGGGTGCGGGTGGCGAGCCGCTTCTCCAGGTCCTCGACGACCTTGCGCACGACGGCCCGCGCGGTCTCCTTCGTCGTCTCCGGCATGGCCTTGTTGAGGGAGAGGAGGGTGCCCACCAGGTGCACGTCGGCCTCGACCGCCTCCAGCATCTCGGGCTCCAGCAGCAGAGCGGACAGCCCGAGCCGGTCGATCGCGTCGCGCTGCATGACCTGCACGACGGACGAGGGGAAGTACGTCCGGATGTCCCCGAGCCAGCGCGCGACCGACGGTGCGGACGCCCCGAGCCCCGCCGAACGGTCCCGCCCCGACTGCGTCCCGCTCCCCCTCCCGTACAACGCGGTGAGCGCGCCGTCCATCGCCGCGTCCTGCCCGGCGAGCGCACGTCCGGTGCCGTCCGCCTCGTCGCCCCCGAGCACGAGCCGCCAGCGCCGCAGCCGCTCGTCGGCAGAGGCGTTCCCACGGCGCGCGTCGGCCGGGTCCAGCGGTACTGAGGTCATCGGTCCGCCCCCACAAGGTCGTCGGCGTCGGTGGATTCGTCGCCACCGTTGAATTCGTCGGCGCATCCGTCGGCGCCGACGGATGCGTTGTCGCTGTCGTGGGCGGTCTCGTCGTCGTCGGCGGTCTCGTTGCCGTCCGGCCCGAGCAGCAGACGCAGCACCGGCAGGACGGCGTCGGCGCGGACCGCGTCCAGCCCCGGGTCGAACCCGGGTATGCCGGCGGCGGCCGCGGCGCTCCCCCGCGCCCCCGGGCCGCGCCGGACCAGCTCCCCCAACGTCCTGCGCACCCCGGACTCGTACGCCGAGAACGTGCGCCGGAGCAGCGGGAGCACATCGGTGAACGCCTCCGCCGGCACCCCCGTCAGCCACGCGTCGACCAGTCCGAGCAGCCGCTCGTCGTGCACGAGCAGCATGCCTCCGCCGGAGCCGCCACCGACGAACCCCTCGATCCACGCGGCCGCGTCCGCCGGCTCCGTGCCCGGCGACAGCACGAGCCCCATGAGCCGGGCGGCCTCCTCCTGTCCCAGCTCGCCGTCGTCCAGCAGCAGTCGCACGGGCCGCCCACGGAGCACACCGGGGACGGTGTCGCGGCCGGCCAGCACCCGCAGCACGGAGTGCCAGCGACCGCGCATCCCCGTGCCGGGCGGTCCGCCGGCGGACGATCGTGCCGCGGCCGTCCCGCCCAGCAGTCCCGTCTCCCCTAACAGTCCCGTCTCCCCCAGCCGTCCCGTCTCTCCCAGCAGTCCCACCGCGCCGTGCACCGCGTCCACATGGCGCCGCATGTCCTCGGCGGCCTCGGCGTCCAGTGCCACACAGGCCGGCGGGAGACCGACGAAGATCCGCTCGGCGAGGCCCGCGGCGACCTCGGTGAGGGCATGGGTGTCCGTGCCGCGGACGTCCCCGTAGCGCAGCGAGCGGACCAGCGCGGGCAGCGCCTGCGCGAGGTGGCCGACGTCCGTGTCCAGGGCCGCCCGGTCGGCGAGGACCCGCATCACCACGGGTAGAGCGTCCGTGAGTCCGGCGAGCAGACAGCGTTCGGCGAGTGCCGTGACGTCGGCCAGGGCCGGCGCGGCGACGGCGTCCGCCTCCGCCCTGGCGGTCGCCGCGGACAGCACGGTCGTGCCCCACACCCCGGCCTCGGCGACCCGCACGGACGTTTCCGGCTCCCAGCGCAGCCGCCAGGTCTCCCGGAAGGTGCCGGTGCTGCCACGGGACGCGGCGGGCTCGCCCCAGCCGATGCCGAGCAGCCGCAGCCGGTGCAGGAGCCGGCTGCGCCCCGCGTCGGTCTCGCCCCGCAGGTCGAGCTCCAACTCCCGCTCCAGCGGCTCGGGTTTGATCCGCAGCCGCTTCTGGAGCCGGGCGAGGTCGCGCTGGAGCGGCACTGCGGGGGCGGACCGCGGCACCTCGCCCAGCACATCGCCGACCACCAGCCGGTCGTGCACCAGCTCCAGCGGCACGTCCGAGCCCTCGCACATCACGGCCCGAACGGCGTCCGTGGTCTCGGTCAGCCCGGGCAGCGGGCGGCCCCGTACCGCGGCGAGCGTGTCGGCGAGCCGCACCGCCTCGATGACGTGCGCGGCGGAGACCATCCGGTCCTCGTCGCGCAGCAGCCGGGCCACCTTCGTCATCCACCGCTCGACCGGGCGGTCGGGGGCGCCGAAGAGGTGCCCGTACCAGCCCGGCGAGTCGATGCCCGCGCCGTACCCGCCGGCCCGGGACAGCCTGCGGTGCGTCCACGGCACCCACGTCATGTCGGCCTTGGTCCTGGGCAGCCCCTTGAGCAGCGCCCGGTCGACGGCGACCGGGGTCCTGCGGCGCAGCGCGGGCACGTGCCAGGCCCCGCACACCACGGCCACGTCGTCCCCGAACTCGCGCTGTGCCGCGCGCATCTGGAGCCGCATGTACGCCTCCCGCTCCGGATCCCGGTCGTGTCCACCGCCCCCGTACGCCTCCCGCAGCGCACCCATCGCCTCCTCCAGCACGGCGAACGGCGCGAACGGATCGGCACCGCTCCCGCTCCGGTGCTCGACCGCGTCCTCCCACCAGCGCTCGGGATCGTCGTGACCGGCTGTCTCCGCGAGTACCGCGAGCGGGTCGATCCGCACGGCGTCGCCCGCGGGTTCGGCGGGTGACCGGGATGGTTCCTCCTTCTCCCCTGCCAGCGTGTGCGTGGCCGGCAGGTCGATGAAGCGGGCCGGGACACCGTGGTCCAGCGCCCACCGGATCGCCACCCATTCCGGGGAGAACTCGGCCAGCGGCCAGAAGGCGGAGCGGCCGGGCTCGTCCACCGCGTGGGCCAGGAGCGCGACCGGAGGACGCATGTCCGGGTCGGCGGCGAGCGGAATGAGCGTGTCGGCCTCCGGGGGGCCCTCGATCAGGACGGTCCGGGGTGCCGCGGCGTCCAGCGCGGCCCGTACGGCTCGCGCCGAGCCCGGCCCGTGGTGCCGCACCCCCAGCAGGAGCGGGCCACCTTCCCGCGCGGGAGGCATCCGTTCCGCCCCCGTACCGACCGCGCGCCGCGTCCCTTCCTCCATGCCGGGCTCCTCGCTCTCCGCCCCTCCCCGCACGCCGGGTCCCGCACCCGGCGTCCCCTCCCGCGCGCCGGGGCCGCGCTCCTCCCCCGTCCCCTCCAGTGGTCCGGTCACGCGCTCACCTCCCGGCAGGCCCGGTAGAAGTCCTTCCAGCCCTCGCGCTCGCGGACGACCGCCTCCAGGTACTCCTGCCAGATCACCCGGTCGGCCGCCGGATCGCGGACCACGGCACCGAGGACGCCGGCGGCCACGTCCGAGGCGCGCAGGACGCCGTCGCCGAAGTGGGCGGCCAGCGCCAGCCCGCCGGTGACGACGGAGATCGCCTCGGCGGTGGACAGCGTGCCGCTGGGCGACTTGAGTTTCGTCCGCCCGTCCGCCGTCACTCCGTCACGCAGCTCACGGAAGACGGTCACGACCCGGCGGATCTCGTCGACGCCGTCCGGGACCGACGGAAGGTCGAGGGAGCGGCCGATCTGGTCGACGCGGCGCGCGACGATGTCCACCTCTGCCTCGGCGCTCTCCGGCAGGGGCAGCACCACCGTGTTGAAGCGCCGGCGCAGGGCGCTGGACAGCTCGCTCACCCCGCGGTCGCGGTCGTTGGCCGTGGCGATCAGGTTGAAGCCGCGGACGGCCTGCGTCTCCTGGCCCAACTCCGGTATGGGCAGGGTCTTCTCGGACAGGATCGTGATCAGCGTGTCCTGTACGTCCGCCGGAACACGGGTCAGTTCCTCGACGCGGACCGTCATGCCCTCGGCCATGGCGCGCATGACCGGGCTCGGCACGAGCGCGTCCCGGCTGGGGCCGTGCGCGAGCAGCCGCGCGTAGTTCCACCCGTACCGGATCGCCTCCTCCGGTGTGCCTGCGGTGCCCTGCACCAGCAGCGTCGAGTCGCCGCTGACCGCCGCGGCCAGGTGCTCGGACACCCAGGTCTTCGCGGTGCCGGGCACACCGAGCAGCAGCAGGGCGCGGTCGGTGGCGAGGGTGGTGACCGCGACCTCGACGATGCGGCGCGGCCCCACGTACTTCGGTGTGATCTCGGTGCCGTCCGGCAGGGTGCCGCCCAGCAGATAGGTCGCCACCGCCCACGGCGACAGCCGCCAGCGGGCCGGGCGGGGCCGGTCGTCCTGCGCGGCCAGCGCGGCGAGTTCGGCGGCGAAGGCGTGCTCGGCGTGCGGCCGCAGCACCTCGCCCGCGTGCCCTCCGGCGCTCCCCGCGCTGGCGTCCTGGGCCGTTCCCCCAGCCTGTCCCGCGGGCGTATCGACGGACGTCGGTTCCACGGACTCGACGGACACGGTCATGGCTCGGTCCCCCCTCCAGCTCGGCCGGTTCGGATCTGGTCCCACCGTGCACCACGCCACTGACAATCGGCTCTGACCTGCACGAACGTGCTCGCGAGGGGCGATTGTCAGTGGGGGGACCTACCTTCGATGACATGACTCAGCAGGGGGTGCGCTGGACGGCGGATCAGGTGCTGGCACTGGCTCCTGACATGGCGTCACGCAGAGCGGGCAGCAAGCTCGGCACCGCCGGGCCGTGGTCGGAAACAGGCAGTTCTGACGAGGGGACGCTATGGGGACTGTGCAGAGGAAGCGGCAGCACGCCTTATCAGACGGTCATCGATATCGCGGACTCCACCGGGCCCGCGTACACGTGCAGTTGTCCGAGCCGGAAGTTCCCGTGCAAACACACGCTGGGACTGCTGCTGCTCTGGGCGGGCGAGGAAGGCACGGTGCCGCGGGGACCTGTGCCGGACTGGGCGGGGCGATGGACGGAGGGGAGAAGGGAGCGAGCGGCGGCGAGTCGGACGACGGGCGGGGCATCTGGGACGGCGTCACCGGCTGACCCGGACGCGGCCCGGCGCAGAGCGGAGCGCCGGGCCGCGCGGATCACCGCCGGTGCGGGGGAGTTGGAGCGGCGGCTGGCCGACCTCCTGCGGGGTGGCCTCGCGGCGGCCGAGCAGGCGGGGTACGGGATGTGGGAGGAGACGGCGGCCCGCATGGTCGACGCGCAGGCGCCCGGACTGGCCGCGCGGGTCCGGGAGTTGGGTGCGATCCCCGCCTCCGGTCCGGGCTGGCCCGTACGACTGCTTGAGGAGTGCGCGCTGCTCCATCTCCTCGACCAGGGCTGGCTGCGCCGCGATTCGCTGCCGGACGGGCTGGCCGCGACCGTCCGCTCCCGGGTCGGTCTGACCGGCTCGGCGGGCGGCCCCCCATTGCGGGACCGCTGGCTGGTCCTCGCCCAGTACGACACGGCGGACAGCCGTCTCACCACCCGCAGGATCTGGTTGTACGGCGCGGAGTCCGGCCGCACGGTCCGGGTCCTCTCCTACGGGCCGGCCGGCCGCGCGCCGGAGCTGAGCCTGCCGGTGGGCCTGGCCTTCGAGGCGGAGGTGTCCGCGTACGCGGGCACGGGACAGCTCCGGGCCGCCCTGGGCGAGCGGTTCACCCTCCCGGCAGCCACGCGCACCCGTCCGCCGGGAGTGAGCACACTCCGCGCGGCGGCCCGCTACGGCGAGGCACTGCGGGACGACCCCTGGCTCGACGCCTCCCCGGTCACGCTGTCCCGGGTCATACCCACCCCCCATGGGGACAGCTGGCAACTCGCAGACGCGGAAGGTGACTCCGCGCTCCCCCTCACGCCCTCGGCGCTCTCCGGACCCGGGCTGTGGCGGCTGGCCGCCCTCTCCGGCGGCGCCCCCGTCACGGTCTTCGGCGAATGCGGTCACCGTGGCTTCGCTCCGCTGACCGCCTGGCCGGAGGGGACGGGCGAGGCGGTGCGGCTGTGCTGACCCGCGACACCACGTCCGCCGCCGGTGCCGCCCACCGCGCGCTTCCCGCGCGCGGTGCCTCCGCAGGGAAAGGACGTTCATGAACGCGACCTCCGCTCCGGCGGGCGCACCCGTCGAGAGCTCCTGGGATGAGCTCGTCACCGTGGCGCTGCTCGGCACCGAGCGACGCACACCGCCGGCGTGGGCGGCCGGGCGTGAGGTGCCGGTCGCCGTCCTGGACGCGGCAGCCGTGGCGACCCTGCGGCGGCGGGCCGGGATGCGGCCGGGCCGGGCGGCCGCCCGGCCCGAGCTCGCGGCACCCGACCCGCGACGCCCCCTCCCGCCGGCCGCGGCCCACCGGCTGACGGTGCTGCTGGCCGACCGGCCCGGCACCGGAGGCGGCCGCCGGGGCGCGGCACCCGACCTCATGGAACTGCTGCCCCAGTGGCTCGCGCTGGCCGACGCGCGCGGTTTCGCGGCTCCTCCGGAAACGCTGCCCGCGCTCCTCGACGCGGCCCGGGGCCGTACGGATCTGAGGCCGGCCGCGCTGGCCTTCGCCGGACCGCGCGCCCTGTGGCTGGCCCGGCTGAACCCGGACTGGAGGTTCGCGCTGCGTTCCCTGCCCGGTGGCGGCGCCGCGCTGCCCGGCCCCGACGAGCCCGAGCGCACGGAACGGCTGTGGCAGGAGGGCCTGTTCGCCGAGCGGGTCGCGCTGCTCGCGGCGCTGCGGGCCCGTCGTCCGGCGGCCGCGCGCGAGCTGCTCGCCGCCACCTGGGGGACGGAGCGGGCCGAGGACCGGCTGATGTTCCTCGACTCGCTGCGGTCAGGGCTGGAGCCGGCCGACGAGCCGTTCCTGGAGCGGGCCCTCACCGACCGGAGCCGCAATGTGCGGGCCACGGCGGCGGAGCTGCTGTCCGCACTGCCCGGTTCGGCGCTGGCCGCCCGGATGGCGGCGCGGGCCGGTTCGTGCGTGGCCGTCGACCGCACCCGGGGGACGCCCTCGATCGTCGTCGAGGCGCCGCACGAGTGCGACGCGAGCATGGAGCGGGACGGTGTTGTACCGAAAGCTCCGGCGGGACGAGGGGAACGGTCGTGGTGGCTGGGCCAGTTGGTCGAAGCAGCACCGCTCGGGACATGGCCGCGGCGGCTGGGGGGACGCACACCGGACGAGATCGTCGCGCTTCCCGTGACGGACGACTGGCGCGGCGAACTGCACGCCGCGTGGTCCCGGGCGGCGGTACGGCAGCGGGACCCCGGGTGGTCCCGGGCGCTCCTCGGCGCACCCTCCGCCCCGGAGGCCGGCGGCCCGGGGGCGGTGTCGCTGGCCGAGCGCGCGAAGCTGCTCGCCACGCTGGGTCCGGGCGAACGGGCCGAGTGGGTGGCGGGGTTCATCGACACGCACGGCTTGTCCGAGGCGTTTCAGCTGCTGGGGGTCTGCGCGGTGCCGTGGGCCGGGCCCCTGGGGCGGGCGGTGGTCGACGCGCTCGACATCGCGCGCGACGCGGGGAGTTACCCATGGAGCTTCAGTGGGGTGATGGGTCTGGCCGAGCGGTGCCTCGACCCGGTGGAGGCGGGTCGGCTCGACGCGCTCACGGCGATCACCGACGAGACGGAGAACACCGCGCCGGGGGCCGGCGGCTACTGGGCGGAGGCCTTCCAGCGCCTCGTCACCACCTTGCGGCTGCGCGCGGAGATGACCGCGGAACTGACGGTGCCGGAACCCGAGCGGGCTCCGACGCTGCCATGAACACCGGTGCCGGAAACCCCAGCGCCCCGCCAGGGGCGCGGCGAACCGCGCGACCGGCCCCCACTGACCGGCACCCACACACGCACCCGCACCCGCACCCGACGGACCCTCGCCCGGAGTTGGTCAAGGGCGACCAGGGCGGAAATCCGTACGCACCGCCCCCCGCCGGCCAGGCGCTACGCTCCCGCGGGCTGCCGCACGTTCGCCCGTACCCACTCCACGATCGACCCGGTCGTCGCGCCCGGCGTGAAGATCTCGGCGACGCCCTTCTCCTTGAGCGGAGCGATGTCCGCCTCGGGGATGATCCCGCCGCCGAAGACCTTGATGTCCTCCGCGTCACGTTCCTTGAGGAGATCGATCACGGCGGCGAACAGCGTGTTGTGCGCGCCGGAGAGGATGGAGAGACCGATCGCGTCGGCGTCCTCCTGGATCGCGGTGTCGACAATCTGCTCGGGGGTCTGATGGAGCCCGGTGTAGATGACTTCCATACCGGCGTCGCGCAGCGCCCGCGCGATCACCTTGGCGCCCCGATCGTGGCCGTCGAGCCCCGGCTTGGCCACCACCACGCGGATCGGACCGGCTGCCACACCCATCACTGCCTCCATGAACCGACTACAACGACCCGTACCGACACATACCGAACATTCTGCCGCTCACCGCGCGGGACGTACCTCTGCGGCACAGGCGCCCCGCGCCGCACCGGCCGGGGAAGTGAACGAACGTTATCGTCAGATCCGTGCAAACCACAGTTTCCCGCTGAAGAGCGAGGGGGAAATCACACGGTGGGACACATTCGCCGCGCACCGCTCCGCGCTTCAGCCGCACACGCGCCGCAGCAACCTGCGACGCGCGGGCCACGACCGGAGCCTGCGCAAGGAGAGCCGCCAGCAGGTGGCGGCACCGGCACCACGCCCACGAGGCGCGGCGACGGTGCGGCACACCGGCGGGAGCACGACGGAGGGGATTCCCGCCGCGCCACCGGCGCACCACGCGCCGCGAACGCACCGTCGGCCTCCGCCGCCCCGGCTTTCCACAAGGGCACACGGGGGACAGAGGGGTCCCTTCGCGTGTCGACGGGAGGTCGGCCATGAAGGTCACCGGGACAGAGCCGCCCCTTATCCCGCTCCGTCAGCGCCTGTTGCCAGGCAGGCTGACAGGCCTCTCGGTGGCCCTGCTGAAGGCGACGGCTCTGGAGATCGCGATCCTCGCGGGACACCTCCTCCTCTATCCCTCCGGCATCGTCCAGGAGCGCCGCACCTCCCCCGCGCTCCCCCCGTCCGACGCGACCCGGCTGCCCACCGGGACCAAGCCCCCGGTCGTCCTGCTGCACGGCTTCATCGACAACCGCTCGGTGTTCGTCCTGCTGCGCCGCAATCTCGCGCAGCACGGCAGGCAGCACATCGAATCGCTCAACTACTCACCGCTGACGTACGACATCCGCACCGCGGCGGAGCTGCTCGGCCGGCACATAGAGGACATCTGCGAGCGCACGGGGTGCGACCGGGTGGACATCGTCGGACACAGCCTCGGCGGACTGATCGCGCGGTACTACGTGCAGCGCCTCGGCGGCGACCTGCGGGTCCGCACGCTGGTCACGCTCGGCACACCGCACTCGGGCACCCGGGTCGTCACGCTGATGAACGCGCACCCGATCGTCCGTCAGATGCGCCCGGGTTCCGATGTGATCAAGGAGCTGTGCGAGCCGGCGCCCGACTGCCGTACGCGCTTCGTGAGTTTCTGGAGCGATCTCGACCACCTGATGGACCCGCTGGAGACCGCCGCCATCGACCATTCGGACCTCCTCGCACAGAGCGTCCAGGTGAGCGGGATCGGGCATCTCGCCCTGCCGGTCCACCCCGCCGTCGCCGCCGGAATACGCCAGGCGCTCGACAGCGAGGAGACCGCCGTCCGCACCACCGCCGCGGAGGCCGTGGCCGAAGCCGGGGGCCTCACCGTGGCGTGACGCCCTCCGGGCAACCTCCGTCCGGGCCCTCTCCTGACGACCGGGGAGGGCCCGGACGGCGGTCGGACAGGAGCCGGACAGGCGTCGGACGACGCCTCGATTTCGAACATTCATCGAACGCCAGGCCAAGCCCTTGCCCGCACTCCCCCGAAAGACGGCCGAATGCCCGTTTCCTGAGAGGAGGAAACCTGCCGAAGATTGTCGCGCCCGCATACCGCCGGGTACAGTCGCCGCACTGCTCTGCCAGCCCCTGTTGTCGAGGCGAAAGAGAAGTTGGTGAACGACCGTCACCCGTCGGGGACCGTGACCCCCCCGGCCCCGGCTTCCGATGCCGCCTCGGCGCACTACGCGTCGTACGCCGGCCAGGAAGTCCAGTACGGCGACTTCACCCTGTACGACGGCTACAACGGAACCGGCGCCCACGCGACCGCGAGTTTCGAGTCCGACCCCCTCTTCGGCGACATGTCGGGCGGCGACGGTACGGGTTCGTACGACGCGACGCAGTGGAACACCGGCAGCCACCAGACGCCGGCCTACGACCCGTACGCCGCGCAGCACCAGGCCGCGTACGACACCGGCGGCTACGACACCACCGCCTGGACGACCGGCTACCAGCAGCTCGCCGACATCCCCGCACAGCATCCGGGCCCCGACGCCAGCGGCCAGTGGGACGCGGCCGCCTGGCTCCAGGCCGAACCGGCCGGCCAGACCCAGCAGTGGAGCGCCCCCACCCAGGAGACGGGTGCGTACGACGCCACGCAGTGGAACACCGCCGGAGAACACGACCCGTACGAGGCGTACGAGCACCCCCAGCAGGGCGAGTCGCACGACCACCCCGCCGCCGACGCGTACGAGCACCAGGTCGCGGCGGACCCGTACGAGCACCAGGCCACCGCCGACCCGTACGAGCAGCAGGCCGATCCCGAGCCCTTCGACCAGCAGGCGACCGCCACCTTCGAGCACATGCCGTACGAGCGGTCCGCCGCCGAGCCGGACGAGTACGACTTCGAGGACGCCGATCCCGCGCACGAGGCGCCGCTGCTCGACGACATGGAAGAGGTCACACCGGCCCCCCGTGCCGCGAACCGGCCGCAGTCCCGCTCCCGCCGCCGCTCCCCGGCCAAGCGTTCCGCGCTGCTCACCGTCGCCGTGCCCTCGGTCTGTGTGATGGGCGTCGCGGGTATCGCCGCCGCCTCCGTGGGGACCATCGGCGGGGACAACACCAAGAACACGACGGCAGGCGCGTCCGACGCGACCGCGGTGAAGCCGTCCACCGCCAACAACAAGCTGGACACCCAGCTCCAGAGCCTGTCCGCGGGTGCGGACGACTTCGCCGACCGGGCCAGCCGCACCCAGGAACGCATCGACCTCAAGGCCGAGCGGGCCGCCGAGCAGCACAAGGCGGCGGCGGCCGCGGCCCGCAAGGAGCGGCTGCGGCCCAAGTTCGTCCTTCCGGTCACGCAGAGAGGACTCAGCGCCTACTTCGGTCAGGCGGGGGTCAACTGGATGTCCGTGCACACGGGCATCGACTTCCCCGTGTCGTACGGCACGACGGTGATGGCCGCGACGGACGGAACCGTACGGACGCAGTGGAACAGCGCGTACGGGAACATGGCGATCGTCACCGCGATGGACGGCACGGAGACCTGGTACTGCCACCTCTCCAGCTACAAGGTGCCGTCGGGCACCGTCGTGAAGGCCGGTGAGCAGATCGCGTTCTCCGGGAACTCCGGGAACTCGACCGGGCCGCACCTGCACTTCGAGGTCCGGCCCGCGGGCGGCTCGGCCATCGACCCCCTGCCGTGGCTGCGCAGCCACGGCCTGGACCCGACGTGAGCACCGCCGTAACCCGCTCTCGGTGACCCACCCGCCGTGACGCACCCACCGCGGTCCACCGCCGGGCTTCGCGACCGGACGGGAACCCCCGCCCGGCCCCGAAGCCTCGTGGACTAGAGCTTCTCCACCGGCGCGTACCGCAGCAGCAGCCGCTTCGGCTTGGGCTCTCCGAAGTCGACCGTGGCCTCCGCGTTCGCCCCCGTGCCCTTCACACCGACCACCGTGCCGAGCCCGAACTGGTCGTGGGTGACCCGGTCACCCACCGCCAGCGAGACGACCGGCTTCTCGGAGGCCCCGCGGCGCGTCGCGAAACCGGAGGCCCCGGACGCCGCGGACCTCGAGCGCGACAACGAGGACGACAGCGAGGCCGCCACGCCCGAGACCGGACCCGCGGACACCGGAGCCGTCGCGCCCGTGCGCTTCCACTCCAGATGTGTGTCCGGGATCTCCTCCAGGAAGCGGGAGGGCGGGTTGTACGAGGGCTGGCCCCACGCGCTGCGCATGGACGAGCGGGTGAGGTAGAGCCGCTCCCGCGCGCGTGTGATGCCGACGTACGCGAGACGCCGCTCCTCCTCCAGCTCCTTGACCTGCCCCAGCGCACGCATGTGCGGGAAGACGCCGTCCTCCATGCCGGTGAGGAACACGACCGGGAACTCCAGGCCCTTGGCCGTGTGCAGGGTCATCAGGGTGATGACGCCGTTGCCGTCGTCCTCGTCGGGGATCTGGTCGGAGTCGGCGACGAGCGCGACCCGCTCCAGGAACCCGGAGAGTCCGCCGGCCGGCCCGGCCGCCGCTCCAGCCGTCTCAGCGGCTCCGGCCGCTCCGGCCGTCTCAGCCGCACCGGCACCGGCCTCGCCCCCGCCGGACTCCTGCTCGAACTCCAGTGCCACGGCCGCGAGTTCCTGGAGGTTCTCGGTCCGGGTCTCGTCCTGCGGGTCGGTCGAGGCCTGAAGTTCGGCGAGATACCCGGTGCGCTCGAGGACCGCCTCCAGGACGGTCGCCGGGCCCGCGCCGGACTCGACGATCGTCCGGAGGTCCTCCATGAGCGTGTTGAACCGCTTCACGGCGTTCGTCGAGCGCGCCGCCATGCCGTACGCCTCGTCGACGCGGCGCAGAGCCTGCGGGAAGCTGATCCGCTCCCGCTGCGAGAGGGCGTCGATCATCGCCTCGGCGCGGTCACCGATCCCGCGCTTGGGGACGTTCAGGATCCGGCGCAGCGGGACGGAGTCCTCGGGGTTGGACAGGACCCGCAGGTAGGCCAGGACGTCCCGGACCTCCTTGCGCTCGTAGAAGCGGACACCGCCGACGACCTTGTACGGCAGGCCGACGCGGATGAAGATCTCCTCGAAGACACGGGACTGGGCGTTCGTCCGGTAGAAGACCGCGACGTCGCCCGCCTTCGCCTCGCCCGCGTCGGTGAGACGGTCTATCTCGTCGGCGACGAACTGTGCCTCGTCGTGCTCGGTGTCGGCGACGTAGCCCGTGATGTCCGACCCCGCGCCCGCGTTGGTCCACAGGTTCTTGGGGCGGCGCGACTCGTTGCGCTCGATGACCGCGTTGGCCGCGGTGAGGATCGTCTGCGTGGAGCGGTAGTTCTGCTCCAGGAGGATGGTCGTCGCGTCCGCGTAGTCCTCCTCGAACTGGAGGATGTTGCGGATGGTCGCACCGCGGAAGGCGTAGATCGACTGGTCGGCGTCGCCCACGACGCACAGCTCGGCGGGCCCGAGGTCGCCCTCGGCCGGCGGCGCGTCCTCGGGGCGGTCGCCGCTCGCCGGTCCCACGAGCTCCCTGACCAGGGCGTACTGCGCGTGGTTCGTGTCCTGGTACTCGTCGACCAGGACGTGGCGGAAGCGGCGGCGGTAGTGCTCGGCGACGTCCGGGAAGGCACGGAGGAGGTTGACCGTCGTCATGATCAGGTCGTCGAAGTCGAGGGCGTTGGCCTCGCGCAGCCGCGACTGGTACATCGCGTAGGCCTGGGCGAGGGTCTTCTCGAAGCCGTCCGCGGCTTGGCCGGCGAAGTCCTCCTCGTCGATCAGCTCGTTCTTCAGGTTGGAGATCTTCGCGCTGAACGACTTCGGCGGAAAGCGCTTCGGGTCGAGGTCCAGGTCACGGCAGACCAGGGCCATCAGGCGCTTGCTGTCGGCTGCGTCGTAGATCGAGAAGGAGGACGTGAAGCCGAGCCGCTTCGACTCGCGGCGCAGGATGCGCACGCACGCGCTGTGGAAGGTCATCACCCACATGGCGTTGGCGCGCGGGCCCACGAGCTGCTCGACGCGCTCCTTCATCTCGCCCGCGGCCTTGTTCGTGAAGGTGATCGCGAGGATCTGGCCGGGGTGCACATGGCGCTCGCCCAGCAGGTGCGCGATCCGGTGCGTGAGCACCCGGGTCTTGCCGGAGCCGGCGCCGGCGACGATGAGCAGCGGGGAGCCGGAGTGCACCACGGCCGCGCGCTGGTTCTCGTTCAGCCCGTCCAGCAGGGCCGCCGGGTCCACGGCGGGCCGGTGGGCGCCGTCGCGGTAGTACGCGTCGCGGTCCGGGGGCACGTCGAAACGGCCGCCGAACAGGTCGTCCGGAAGCGGCTCCGCCGCCTCGTCCTCGGGCGGCGGGGGCTCTTCCTCATGGGCCCCGGAAGGCTTGAGGTCCGCCAGGAAGCTGTCATCAAAGAGGCTGCTCATCGCTCTCCGAGTCTAGGCGGCCGCACCGACAACCCGCCGCCACCCCGGAAACTGGGCCGGATTTCCCCCGGAGTCCGGGCCGGAGCACCGTGGAAACCGGACCGCTCGCCGCGGCCCGCGAACCGCTCTCGAAGCCGACCGCCGCCGAGAAGGCCGTTCGCCGATCCCCGTTCGCCGGGTTGCCGGGTTGCCGTGCCCCCGTGTCAGCGCGCCCCGCGGGCAACACGCTCGGAGATCCCTAGCATCGGGGCCATGCCAGCCACCTCGCCGCCCCGCAGCCCGTGGGTCCGACTCCGCACCTGGTGGGCGGAGAGCCCGCCCGCCGCCGCGGCCGCCGTCCTGGCCACCGGCATCCTCTCCGTCGGGCTGCACGAGTCCGGCGCCGAGATCCTCTCCCGGATCGTGCTGGTCCTGGCTGCCGTCCTCTGGCTCGGCTTCGCCGTGGACTTCACCGTCCGTCTGCTGAGGGAACGGGAGCGGTGGCTGGAGGAGGCCGGCACACCGAGCGCGCTCACCGGGGTCGCCGCGAGCGCCGTACTCGGCACCCGGCTCACCGACCTGGGGTGGCTCGTGGCCGCCGAGGTACTGCTGGCGCTCGCCGCGGTGCTGTGGCCGGGGCTGCTCTACCTGCTCCTACGAGGGCTGCGGCTCCGTATGCCCGGAAGCGTGTTCCTCGGGTGCGTGGCCACGCAGGGCCTCGCGGTGCTCGCCGCGTCGCTCGCCGAGGCCGCGCGCGCGAACTGGCTGGCGTACGCGGCACTGGTGCTGTTCTGGCTGGGGTTCCTGGTGCTGTACGTGGTGGCGCTGACGTGCTTCGACTTCCGGGAGGCGGCCACGGGGGGCGGCGACCAGTGGATCGCGGGCGGCGCGCTCGCGATCTCGGCGCTGGCCGCGTCGAAGCTGGTCCTCGCCTACCAGGCGAACGGCTACCTGTGGAACTACGACGACAACGGCGTGATGCGCTGGGTGTCCCAGGCTCTGATCATGCTGACGCTCGCCTGGTACGCCGTGCTGGCCGTCGCGGAGCTGCTGTGGCGGCGTCCGCGTTACGACGTACGGCGCTGGGCGACCGTGTTCCCGATGGCCATGACGGCGGCGGCGGCCCTGTCGGTCGCGGACGCCGTCGGCTTCGCCTGGCTCAGGGGGCTCGGGCAGGTACTGCTGTGGATCTCGGTGGCCGCCTGGCTGCTGGTGGCGGCCGGAACCATCAGGTCCACGACACCGCGATGAATCAGGTCCACAGCACCGCGATGAAGATGTTCGCGGTCGTCAGCAGCCCGACCAGTCCGAACAGTCCCTTGTCGACCTTCTCGTCGTCCCGCTTCACATAGACCAGCCCGAGGATCACGATCAGCAGGGCCAGCTTCACGCCGATCTTGACCGTGTTGACCGAGTGATCGTCCGCCTGGTTGAGACCGACCAGGACGACACCCGTGACCAGCATGGTCAGCGCGCCGTGCAGCATGGCGGGGACGAACCGGGCGGTGCCCCGGCCCATCGCCTTCATCTGGGTGAGGAAGCCGCCGAGCAGCGAGGCGATGCCGATGATGTGCAGGCCCACGAAGAGATGGATGAGTACGTCCATGGAACCGGAGCCTAATCGGCCAGGGGTGTCCCCCTTGGCACCGGCCCACCCCATGGGGACCCGTAGCACCTGAGAGTCCCCGATTGTCCCGGAACCGCCCCATCGGTCATCACCCTGCGTGAAGTCGCCGGGGGAGGAGCGGGATCACGGTCACATAAGGTCACCCCGCGATCCAGTTACGCCAGTTCCGTACATGGTGTTACCGAGCCCTCGCGCTCAGGTTTAGCGTCCTCCACCAGGTGCCCGGCTCCCCACCGCCGCCCGGGCCAGGGGCGGCAGCCGGACACCACCGCCGAGAAAGGTCCGGCGGCGACTCGCTCCCCCTGTGTGGGCCGTCGCCGGACGCCTCACCGATGACCGCGCTCTCCCCGGCGGTCACGTCCCCCGGGAAGGATGTGCGCCCTCGTGGCAGCGCACCGCAAGCCCAGACAGCGCTCACTCGGCGGCCATACGGTCCGCACGGCCGCGACCATCGCCCTCGCCGGCGCGGCGACGACGGCCGGATTCGAGGGCACGGGGCACGCGGAGCCGCAGCTCTCCCCGGCGCAGGTGAAGGCCAGGGTCGACACGTTGTACGAAGAGGCCGAGGTCGCCACCGAGAAGTACAACGGGGCGAAGGAGAAGGCCGACCACGCGTCACGGCGACTGCACGACCTGCGCGACGAGACGGCGCGCAAGGAGGACCGGCTCAACACGGCGCGGGACGCTCTCGGTTCGATCGCCGCGGCGCAGTACCGCAGCGGCGGCCTCGACCCCGCTCTGCAGCTCGCGCTCTCCGACCGGCCCGACCAGTACCTGGACGGGGCCGCGTTCGCCGAGCGGGTCGGTGACCGGCAGGCGGGGGCGGTGGCCCGGGTACGCAAGCAACTCCGGGAGATCGAGCAGCTGCGCGGCGCCGCGCACGTCGAGCTGGCGTCGCTCACCTCGCGGCAGGCGGAGCTGAAGCGGGCCAAGCAGGCGATCACCGGAAAACTGGACTCCGCGCGGCAACTGCTGTCGCGGCTCACCGACGAGCAGCGGGCGCGCCTCGGGGACCTCGGAGCGGCCGGCGGGGCGGCGGGCACAGTCCGGCACGCCTCCCGCTCCGCCGCGCGTGACCCGGGCCCGGCGCCCTCGTCCCCCGCGTCGCCCTCGTCCGGTTCCGTCGCCGCCCCCAACTCCCGTGCGTCCGCCGCCGTCTCGTACGCCTACGGGAAGCTCGGCAGCCCCTACGTCTGGGGCGCCACCGGGCCCGACGCCTTCGACTGCTCGGGCCTGGCCCAGGCCGCCTACCGCTCGGCGGGTGTCCAGCTCCCGCGCACGACGTACGCCCAGATCAACGCGGGCCGACGGGTCTCACGCTCCGAACTCCTCCCCGGTGACCTGGTGTTCTTCTACTCGGGCATCAGCCATGTGGGGATCTACGTGGGCAACGGGATGATGATCCACGCCCCGAACCCCACCGCGCCGGTGCGTCTCGCCCCGGTCGACGAGATGCCGTTCGCGGGAGCCACCCGGGTGGCCTGAGCGCACATGTCCACCCGGGTGGCGCGAAGACACCGGGGCGGATCGGCGCAGTGGGGGCGCGAGGGTGGATCGCGGTAGCGTCGACGCGGACTCCGTCCCGTCGTCCGAGAGGTCCTGATGCCCGGCTTCCTCCTGCCGCCTCCTCCGCCGCCCTCGCACATCCGCTCCTGGCCGGACCGGGCGGCGCTGCTGGCCGACCGGGGGCGGGCGCTGGAGGAACTGCGCGGACGGAGCCTCGGGGTACACCGGGTACTGCTGCTCTGGCTGCTGGCGCTCGCGGCGATCGTCGGCTGGGCCCTGCTGGTCCTGCCGCTCCAGCAGATCGAACAGCGCGACCCCACCGGTGTCGTCCTGGGGCCGCTGTTCGCCCTGCTGGGCCTGGCCGCGCTCGCCCCGACGGTCCTCGCCGTCGCCCTGTCCGTGCGCTTCGACCGCCGCATGCACGAACTGCTCAAGGCCTGGAGCGAGTTGGACCGCCACCCCGCGACCGACTCCCGGCTCCGCTCCCCCGGGCTCAGCCTGTTCTGGCTGCTCTCCTCGCTCGGCGTCTGCGCGAGCGGCGTCTGGACGTCCTACGCCGCGGCGGCACCGGCCGAGTCCGGCCGCGGCCTGTACAGCGATGTCGTCCAAGGCGTCGGGATCGGCCTGATCCTGTGGACGACCGGACTCATCGGCATCACGAAGGCCGTACGCCACTACCGCTGGGCGCTGCGCATCCTGGGCCCGGCGCCCGCCTCGGAACACCGGTAGTCGTCCGGCGCCCACCCGCCGCACCACACCGGCAGAGGCCCGGTGTCCGCCGCGAGCCACCGGAAACCGCCGGGCGTCCGCCGCGGAACACCGGCAGCAAGCAGAGGTGCGTCCGCCGCCGAACACCGGTGGGCCTCCGGTGTCCGCGCCGCCCGGCGGACGGCGTGTCACACCAGGCGTCGCGCCGTCGCCCACCTGGTCAGTTCGTGCCGGTTGGAGAGCTGGAGCTTCCTGAGGACAGCCGAGACGTGGGACTCGACCGTCTTGACGGAGATGAACAGCTGCTTGGCGATCTCCTTGTACGCGTAGCCGCGGGCGATGAGGCGCAGGACCTCGCGCTCGCGCTGGGTGAGACGGTCGAGGTCCTCGTCGACCGGCGGGGCGTCGGTGGAGGCGAAGGCGTCCAGCACGAAGCCCGCCAGGCGGGGCGAGAAGACCGCGTCGCCCTCCTGGACACGGAAGATGGAGTCCACCAGGTCGGTGCCGGTGATCGTCTTGGTGACGTAGCCCCGGGCGCCGCCGCGGATCACGCCGATGACGTCCTCCGCGGCGTCCGAGACGGACAGCGCGAGGAAACGGACCGGCCGTTCGGCGTCACTCATCAACGGGGCGCAGCGGCGCAGCACTTCGACGCCGCCGCCGCCCGGCAGGTGGACGTCGAGCAGCACGACCTCGGGCCGGGCGGCGGTGATGACCGTGACCGCCTGGTCGACGTCCGCGGCCTCGCCGACCACCTGGACGCCCGTCCGCTCGGTCTGTCCGATCTCGGCCTGCACGCCCGTACGGAACATGCGGTGGTCGTCGACGAGGACGACCCGTACGTGACGCCCGCCGGGGGCTCCGGACGGCTCGACGGCGGCCGCGGCGGCCGGCCCGCCCGCCCCGGGCCCGGTGACCGCCCCCGCTCCGGTCGCGGTGTCGCTCGGCTCGTTGGGGCCGGTGTGCCCGGGCAACCCGGCCGTCGGCCCGTTCGCGTCGCTCATGACGTCTTCTCCGCCCTCTCCATTTCCAGCTCGACCTCCGTGCCGCCGTCCGGCACCGCGCGCAGCCGCGCCGTGCCGCCGTTGCGCTCCATGCGGCCGATGATCGATTCTCTGACGCCCATGCGGTCGGCGGGTATCGCGTCGAGGTCGAAGCCGGGGCCGCGGTCGCGGACGGACACGAAGACCGTCGTTCCCTCGACTTCGGCGTAGACCTGTACGGCGCCGCCCTCGCCACCGTACTTGGCGGCGTTCACCATGGCTTCCCGTGCGGCCTGCATCTGTGCGGTCAGGCCCTCGTCGAGCGGACAGTCGCCGACCACGACGACCTCGATGGGGACGCCGTGCTTGTCCTCGACCTCGGCCGCGTTGCGGCGGACCGCGTCGGCGAGGGTCGCGGGCTCGTCGGCCTCGTCCTTGCCGGTGCCCTCCGGTTTGTAGAGCCAGGCGCGCAGGTCGCGCTCCTGGGCCCGGGCGAGGCGGCGCACCTCGCCCGCGTTCTCCGCGTTGCGCTGGATCAGGGTCAGGGTGTGCAGCACCGAGTCGTGGACGTGGGCGGCCACCTCGGCCCTCTCCTGGGCCCGGATGCGCATCAGGCGCTCCTCGGAGAGGTCCTGCGTCATACGGACGAGATAGGGGCCGGCGAGGAGCGCTGTGCCGACGAGGACGGCGAGCGCCGCCTGCAGGACGGAGCCGAGGTGGGCCGCCGAGCCCTGGAGGACGAAAATCCCGGTGACGCCCGCGGTGACGAGCAGGACACCGGCCGCGGACCGCAGCAGCGTGAGCGTCCGGCGGCGGCGGCCGACCTCCACCCAGCGGGCCCGCCGCGCGTTGTCCGCCTGGCGCCAGACCAGGGCGACGCCCGCGCCGACGAGGACGGTGGGCCAGAGATACGCCTTGGCTCCGCCGCCGAGGTTCACATTGCCGACGAAGACCATGGCCACGACGACCATGAGGAGCAGGGCGACGATCTGGCCCCGGTCCGGCTTGCGGGCGACGAGTCTGCGGCGGCCGTCGGGAGCGGTCTCGGTGGTGAAGGCCGACGCTCGCTCGGAGTCGACCCCGCCGACGCCCAGCGGCACGAAGAACCAGAAGGCGGCGTAGAGCAGCGCGCCGAGGCCGTCCGCCATGAACAGGCCGACGAACACCAGCCGCACCCAGATCACGGGCAGCCCGAGATGTCCCGCGAGCCCCCGCGCCACACCGCCGAGCCAGCGTCCGTCACTGCTGCGGTAGAGCTTGCGCGGGGGCCGCGGGTCGTCGAGAGGCACTGCTGCGGCGTCCGGCATGCCAACGATGTTCACACGGCCGGGCGGCCGGAGCATCAGGGTCGGCCCCCGAGACTCCCCTGATCTTCGGGGAGCCGGTCCTCGAACGGTTCCCCGCGCACCCGTCAGGGCCGATATCAGGGTTCGGCCAGGGTCGTCCCGACTCCCGTCGCGCCCTCCCGCCCGTCACCATGGACACATGACAGATCAGCAGCGCGCGGCAGCGGAGCCGCCCCGTGGCTCCGGCGTCCCGCCACCGGGCACCGCCACAGGTGGTGAGCCGCGCGCGCACGACGACGTGGTGGCGCCCGAAGCCCCGCACAGGTTCCGGCGCGACCGGCGGCACCGGATGCTGGGCGGGGTGTGCGCGGGGCTCGGGCGGCAGTGCGACATGGACCCGGTGATCTTCCGGATCGTGCTCGCGGTGCTCTCGGCGACCGGCGGCATCGGCCTCATCCTGTACGGCTTCTTCTGGCTGTTCGTCCCGTACGACGACGAGGACGAGAACGAGGTGCGCAAGCTCCTCACCGGCCGCGTCGACGGCCACGCTCTGACGGCCGTGCTCTTCGCCCTCGTCGGCTGCGGAGTCTTCCTGTCCATGCTCAACAACGGCGGGGTGCTCACCTTCGCCGTGGTCCTCACCCTGCTCCTCGCGGGCGCGGGGTACTGGTCGCAACAGCGCGGCGCCCCCGATCCGGACCCGCTCGCCGCCCAGGCCGTGGCCGACGCCCCGCCCGAGGCGCAGGCCCCGCCGGTCCCCGCCTCCTACCCCTCCTGGTGGCGTGACCCGATCGTCAAGGACGGTTCGCACGTCGGGGGCACGGGCTATCTCTGGGGGCCGCAGGACGCCCGGGACCGGGATGTCTCGGCGGCGGTCAACATCGCCCGCGGGATGCCCGGCCCTGACCCGCGCGCGACGCGGGAGCCGCGGCCGCGCGGGCCGCGCTGGATAGGCGGCTGGGTGTTCCTCTTCGCGCTCGTCGCGGGCGGCCTCGGCTCGGGCCTGACGTGGCACGACCGGCCGCTCGGTCCGAGCCTGCAGATCGGTCTGTCCTGCGCGCTCGTCGTCTTCGGCCTGGGCATCGCGCTCAGCGCGTTCGTCGGGCGTACGGGCGCGGGCTCGCTCTTCCTCGCCGTGGTCACGGCGGCCCTGCTGGCCGGCTCGGTGGCCCTCCCCAAGGACATCAGCACCGACTGGAGGCGGACCGACTGGACACCGGCCGCCGTCGCCGACGTACAGAAGAACTACGAACTCGGCTCCGGCGTGGGCACCCTCGACCTGAGCCGGCTCGACCTCGCCAGGGGACAGACGGTGACAGCGCGCGCGGAGGTGGGGGCGGGCCGCCTCGAGGTGGTGGTCCCGAAGGACTCGACCGTGAGACTGAACATCGACGTGGGGCTCGGGGACATCCAGTTGCCGGGCGACGGCAAGAAGGACGTGGACGTGGAGCCCGGCAAGTCCCAGCAGGTGACGCTGGCCCCCGCGGCCGGCACCGGGCACGGCGGAATACTCGACCTCGACCTGCACGTGGGCGTCGGTCAGGCGGAGGTGACCCGTGGCACGTCATGAGTTCCAGCCGGGAAAGCTGATCGCGGGCTTCTTCCTCACCACCGCGGGTGTCGTGTACGCCGGGGACGCGGGCGGCTGGTGGGACACCCCGTGGTTCGTGATGATCCCCCTCCTCACCGGCGGCCTCAGCCTGGCCGGAGCGGTGGCGCTCCTGACCCACGGCGTACGGCGGCGGGCGGCCTCACGACGGACGGCCGCGAGGACGGCGGCGAACAGAGGCCCCGGCGGCTCGAACGTGCCGGGCTGACCGGACCGGGGCATCACGCACGAACGGACCGCTCGGCCTTCGGCGCTCGCGCCTCGGCCTCGCGGTCCGGCAGGTGTGCGGCGGCCCGTGGTGGGCGGGACCCGCGTACGGCGGTCCTAGTAGCGGTACTCCCCGGCCCGCTGCCTGCGTCGTGCGCGCCAGACCGCGTCGAGCGAGAAGACCGAGGCGCCCGCGAGGACCAGGGGCAGCCAGGCCATCAAGTAGGCAAGATCATTTCCGTAGTAGTACGGGTCGGAGGCCCAGCTGACCGTCAGCCACAGGCTGAGGGAGATCAGCGCGCCGCCGAACGCCGCGAGGCGGGCCAGCAGTCCGATGAGGGTGCCGATGCCGACGGCCAGTTCGCCGAGGGCGATGGCGTAGCCGAAGCCGACGGGGCTCTTCAGCGCGAGGTCGACCAGGGCCGGGATCGCCGAGGAGTCACGCACCGTGCGCATCAGGTCCCCGACCGAGCCGGAGCCGGAGGCGGAGAGGAAGGCGCTGTTGGTGAGCTTGTCGATCCCCGCGTAGATGAAGGTGACGCCGAGGAAGATCCGCAGGGGCAACAGGGCGTACCGCGTGGCCGTATCGCGCCACCCGTCTCTCCCGCCGCCGTCGACATAGGAGCTCTGGGTATCCGTTCGCATACCGTGAGTCATCGCTCTCCGCCGCCTCTCACCCGTATTCCGTTGACCCCTCAACAGACCATACGTACGAGAGCGGGTCCCCGCTCAATGCCCGGGAGCGGTTTTCTTGCCCGGAGGCACCTCTCGGCCGCCTTTCGGCCACAAAATGCCCGGGTCGGCAGGTCGAGGATTCCGCTCCTGCCCGCCACCGCCGAACCGGTGACCCGGTCCGGCCGCACGCCGGTATCGCTCCCTCAGTCCGTCACATCGATCACACAGCGGTTGGTCTCCACACCGGCTGCCGTGACCACCTGGACCTCCACCCGCCCCGGCTCCACGTCGACCGGTACCGGCACGGTGAGCACGGCGTCCGTGGGATTGCTGAAGCCGCCCGGCACCGGGACCAGCGGTACGTGCACATGGACCGCGCCGATCCGGACGACCATGCGGGAGAGCCGGTCCGCGCTCTGGGCGCCCGGAGGCACGAAACCGGCCCCCCGGATCTCGATGTCGTCCCCGGTGCGGATCGGGGCGTCGAGGTCACCGGCCTCGCGGGAGCGGACGACGGAGAGGATCACGGGCCGCCCGCCCTCGGCGTACTTGCCGGAGAGGTAGGTGGCGGCCGAGACCAGGACGAGCACCGCCAGGCCCCAGGGCAGGTCGGGCAGCTGCTCCGGCCGCCGGGCCAGCCGTACCGCCGCGAAGACCAGGGCGACGGCGCCGATGACGACGTACTGGATGTCGGCGAAGCTGCCCTTGCCCGAGTCGTCCGTGAGGAGGTCGGCGGCGCGCGGCCGGTCGGCCCGTACCTTCTGCAGCCGTTGCGCGAGGACCCGCACGCCCACCACGCGGCGTACCAGCACCGCGATCCCGCACACCACCGCGACGACGGTCACGACTCCGGCGCCCCGGGCGAGTGCGAGCCCGGCGATCAGGTCGTCACGCCGGCCGTGGGCGGAGGCCGCCGCCAGCTGACCCACCAGGACGAGCACCGCGAACACCACGAACAGCACCCACGCGGCGGCCATCGCACGCGAGGTGGAGAGACGGTTGTCCTCGCCGATGACCGGCGCGAGGGCACCACCGCGCGCCCGGTGCAGATAGCCCGCGCCGGTCAGCAGGCCGGCCACCACGACGGCGGCGACCAGCCCCGCCGTCCGCGCCGCCGACCACCCCGCGCCGATCGCGGTGAGCGCCTGCACCAGCAGCAGCGCCACGACGGTTCCCCACACCGCGAACGCCGTACGCCGCCACAGCCGCCCCAGCCAGGCCTCGCCGTCGACGCGCCCGCGTTCCGCGACGAGGTCGGCGGACTGGGTGAGTTCGTCCGAGACCCACTGCCGGGACGCGGACGCCGAGTGGGCGACGCCGGCCGGCAGTCCCTGCCCCGACGCCAGTTCGTCGCGCTTGACGAGGAACGCGGCGACGGCCCGCCGGTGTCCCTCGCGCGCCCCGTGCGGGCAGTCCCCGCAGGTGCAGCCGCCACCATGCGCGCCCTGACCGGCGCCGAGCCCGCCACCGCGCCCCGCACCGCGCTCCGCGCCGTGTCTCGCCTCCTGCACCGCCACGCCCGTTGCCGCCTTCCCCGCACCGGGAACTCCCGTGCGGCCAGATCCTCGTACGTCTGCGTACGCCTGCGTACGTCCTCGTGCGGGGTCCTACGCCTCCGTACGCCCCCGCACGCCTGACTTCCGTACAACTGCCTTACAACTGCCCCGCGATGACAGCGAATTGTGCCGTACGCAACAGCGCCCGCGTCCGGCAGGTCTGGTCAGCGCGGGTGAAGTGCCGGACTCCGTGTTGACCCGGCTGCGAGAATTCCCCCATGGCCGAGATCATCCAGCGCGACGGGACCTGGGCCTTCGACGGCAGCACGGTCAGGATCACGCCGGGGCTGCACCGTTCCGTGCCCCTGTTCCGGCAGACGTACGGGGAGATCACGGTTCCCCTGGAAGCGGTGTCCGGCATCGTCCACGAACCGGAACGCAAGCGCGGCCGGCTGCGCCTGAGGCTGCGCGAAGGAGCCGATCCGCTGCTCCAGGCGACCGGGGGACGGCTTCCGGACGCCGCCGATCCGTACCGGCTGACGGTCGACGTCGACCGCTCCGGGGTCGCCGAGTACGTCGCCGAGGAGATCCGCCGCGCGCTGCTCCTGGACCAGGTCCCCAACGAACCGGCGAAGAGCTATCTGCTCGCGGGGCCGCCGGTGCCCGTCTCCGTGCGGTCCAGTGACGGCACGGTCTCCTTCGACGGCGCGCAGGTGCGCATCGACTGGGCGGACACCTCCGACCGGGTCAAGCGCGCGACGGGCCCGCGGATCATCGCCGTCGGCGACCTGGTGCAGGTCGAATGGCTGCCCAACTCCGGCTACGAGGACGGGTTCCTGCGCTTCGTCACGCGCGAGACCGCGTTCTCCAAACTGCCGCCCGAAAAGGACCCGTTCGCGCTCGACCTGTGGGGCAGCGCGCGCCGTGACCTGCTCACGGCACTCGTCGCCGCCGCGGTGACGGCCCGTCTGCCGCATCCGTCGGTCCGGGCCGGCGAGTTCACCGACCGGCCCCCGCAGCCGCCCGCAGCCGCGCGGGCACCGGCCCGGGCCGACCATCACGACGTACTCCTGCGCCGGCTGCGTGAGCTGGGCGAGCTGCACCGGGACGGGGTGCTCACGGACGAGGAGTTCGCGGCGACGAAGGCGGCGGTCCTGAAGGGATTCAGCTGAGGAGATCCGGCTCGCTCCTGCTGATGTCCTGCCACAGGGGCTGGTAGTTGATCCACGCCACCAGGTCGCCCCCGAGCTGCTCCCGGGTCGCGACCGCCTGTTTGTGGTCGATGAGGACCGGGCGTCCCGCGGCCTGCGCGGTGAGCTGGACCTGGCTGGAGCGTTCCATCGACAGGAACCACCAGGCCGCCGCGTCCACCGAGTCGCCGACGGTGAGCAGTCCGTGGTTGCGCAGCACCAGGGCCTTGCGGGTGCCGAGCGCGCCCGCGATCCGGCGGCCCTCCTCGGTGTCCACGGCGACACCGCTGTAGGTGTCGTAGAGCGCGTGGTCCTCGTAGAAGGCACAACTCTCCTGGCTGATCGGGTCGAGGAGGTCGCCGAGGGCGGAGAGCGCGCGGCCGTGCACCGAGTGGCAGTGGGCGACGGCGACGACGTCGGGGCGGGCGGCGTGGACCTGGGCGTGCACGGTGAACGCCGCCTGGTTCACGTGGTAGCGGCCCTCGACCACCTGCCCGTCCTGGTTGGCCATGACCAGGTCGCTCACGGTGACGTGCTTGAAGGGCATCCCGAAGGGGTTCACCCAGAAGCAGTCGCTGTACTCCGGGTCGCGCGCGGTGATGTGGCCGGAGACCCCGTCCTCGAATCCGAGCCGCCCGAAGATCCGCAGCGCTCCGGCCAGCCGCTCCTTGCGGTGGCGTCGCTCGTCGTCCGGCGAGTCGTACATCGGCGGCATGGCGAACTGGAGCTGGTCGGTCGGTAGGGGCAGGGGCGGCGTGGGCCCTTGCATATGTCCTCCAGCACTGGCGTGTCCGATACGGACCGGAAGTTACCTCCGGGCGCCGTAGGAGAACAGGGCCGTTCGGTGAAGAGAGTGCGCAACCGTTACGCGGGAGTGTCATGGGGGAGCCGCGCTGCCGGTTCGTGGACCACCGTACGGCCGGTTCGTGGACAGCCGTGCGGCCGGTTCGTGGACAGCCGTGCGACGGTCGATCCATGGACAGCCGTGCGGCCGGTTCGTGAGGGTGCCGGCAGGTGCTTGTTGCCCTTCACGAACGCGACGGTGGAACCGCCCCGGTCACCGGACGCGGAGAAGCTCCCCCATACTCGACAGAAGATGTCGGGTATCGGCGCGACACTCCTCGCATGAGTCGTACGAACTGGGCCGCCTTCACCGCCTCCGCACCCGAACTCGCCGGACCGGCCGAGGAGCGGTTCGGAGCGTTCACCCACCATGTCCTCGCGACCCTCCGCAGGGACGGCGCACCCCGCACCAGCGGCATCGAGGCGCGTTTCCTGCTCGGCGAGCTGTGGCTCGGCATGATGCCGGACTCGCTCAAGGCACTCGACCTGCGCCGCGACCCGCGCTTCGCGCTCCAGGCCAACCCGGGGCCGGGCACCGCCATGGGCGGGGGCGACGTACGGATCAGCGGCCGGGCGGTGGAGGTCACCGACGGCGACGCGAAACGGGCGTACGTGAAAGAGGTGGAACCGCCGGAGCCGTTCCACCTCTTCCGCACCGAGCTGACGGAGGTCGTACGGACCTTCGTCGAGGACGACAGGTATCTGGTCGTCCAGGTCTGGAAGCCCGGAGAGCCGGTGCGGACTCTCCAACGGACCTGACGGGAGGGGCTACTCCCACTCGATCGTGCCCGGGGGCTTGCTCGTCACGTCGAGGACGACGCGGTTGACGTCGGCGACCTCGTTCGTGATCCGGGTCGAGATCTTGGCGAGGACGTCGTACGGCAGTCGCGACCAGTCGGCCGTCATCGCGTCCTCGCTCGACACCGGGCGGAGCACGATCGGGTGGCCGTACGTACGGCCGTCGCCCTGGACGCCCACGCTGCGGACGTCGGCGAGCAGGACCACCGGGCACTGCCAGATCTCGCGGTCGAGGCCGGCCGCCGTCAGCTCCTCGCGGGCGATGGCGTCGGCCTCGCGCAGCAGGTCGAGGCGGTCCTTGGTGACCTCGCCGACGATACGGATGCCGAGGCCGGGACCCGGGAAGGGCTGGCGCTGGACGATCTCGTCCGGCAGGCCGAGCTCCTGGCCGACCATCCGGACCTCGTCCTTGAACAGCTGGCGCAGCGGCTCGACGAGCTCGAACTCGAGGTCCTCGGGGAGGCCGCCCACGTTGTGGTGGGACTTGATGTTGGCGGTGCCGGTGCCGCCGCCGGACTCGACCACGTCCGGGTAGAGGGTGCCCTGCACCAGGAAGGCGACGTCCTCGCCCTCCGCGGCCTCGGCGATGATGTCCGCCTGGGCCTGCTCGAAGACCCGGATGAACTCCCGGCCGATGATCTTCCGCTTCTCCTCGGGGTCCGAGACACCCTTGAGCGCGTCGAGGAACCGCTCCTGCGCGTCCACGACCTTCAGCTGCACGCCGGTCGCGGCCACGAAGTCCTTCTCGACCTGCTCCGTCTCGCCCTTGCGCATCAGACCGTGGTCGACGTACACGCAGGTCAGCTGGGAGCCGATGGCCTTCTGGACGAGGGCCGCGGCGACGGCGGAGTCCACACCGCCGGACAGACCGCAGATGGCGCGCTTGGTGCCGACCTGCTCGCGGATGAGGGCGACCTGCTCCTCGATGACGTTGCCGGTCGTCCAGTCCGGCTCGAGGCCGGCGCCGCGGTACAGGAAGTGCTCCAGCACCTGCTGGCCGTGCGTGGAGTGCATGACCTCGGGGTGGTACTGGACGCCGTACAGCTTCTTCTCGTCGTTCTCGAAGGCCGCGACCGGGACGACGTCCGTGGAGGCCGTCACCGTGAAGCCCTCGGGGGCGGCGCTGCACGCGTCGCCGTGCGACATCCACACCGGCTGCTCGTCCGGGGTGCCCTCGAACAGGGTGGAGCCCGACTTCGAGACATGCAGGGGCGTACGGCCGTACTCGCGGGCGCCCGTGTTGTCGACGGTGCCGCCGAGGGCCGTCGCCATCAGCTGGAAGCCGTAGCACATGCCGAAGACCGGGACGCCGGCCTCGAAGAGCTCGCGGTCGAGGCGGGGGGCGTTCTCGGCGTACACCGACGAGGGGCCCCCGGAGAGGATGATCGCCGCCGGGTTCTTGGCGAGCATCTCCTGGACCGGCATGGTGCTCGGCACGATCTCGCTGTAGACCCGGGCCTCGCGGACGCGACGGGCGATGAGCTGGGCGTACTGCGCACCGAAGTCGACGACCAGGACGGTGTCGGGGGCGGCGGGGGACGCTTCTGGCACGTTTTGCCTTCCGGCGGTGAGCAGGGGGTGTGGGGTATCGAGTCTACCGGGGGTGTGCGTGGGGGAGCCGTCCCGCCTCTTCTCCGCCCTCGCCGCCGCCCCTGCCCTCCCCCGAGCCGGCCGCCAAGGGGCCGCGCCCCCTGGACCCATCGCCCGAAGGGCTCGGGTGGGTCATGCCCGCAAGGGGCGCGGGGAACTGCGGGACGCCTGTCTCAGTATCCGAACCCGCTTGGCCCGTGCCGGACGCGCGGGCATACTGGTCCCATGCTCACGCATCACACGTTCGCGTTTACCTATGGCAACCGGCCCGCCGGCTGCCATGGTCGTGCTGCTTGAGCAACTGACAAGCGACTCCCCAGGCGCCCCGGGCCGACAAGGCCCGGGGCGTCTGCCGTTTCCGGGCCCGTCGCTCCGGGGCACCCCTTCCACCGAACAGAAGGAGCCCACCATGGCCGACGCGGCCGACGTACTCGACAAGACCGGCGCCCGTACCGACGACGCCGCCGGCGTGATCACCGACGCCCGTGACCGCGTCGACGCCCTCGACGACCGGATCATCGGCCTCGTCCAGGAACGCATGGCCGTCTCGGCGGTGATCCAGAAGGCCCGGATCGAGTCCGGTGGCCGGCGCGTGAACCTCTCCCGCGAGATGGAGGTCCTCGGCCACTACCGGGACGCGCTGGGGAAGCCGGGCACGTCGCTGGCGATGACCCTGCTGGAGCTGTGCCGCGGCCGGATCTGAGTCCCGCGCGACGGTCGCGTCCCGCACGCCCTGTTCCCACGCACCCCGTCACGCCGCGTCCGCACGTACGCACGCCGTCTCACCCGTACGGCGCGTGACCGGGGCGCGGCGGGCCTCGTTGGTCCCGGTGTCCGTGCCAGCCAGGGGCGGCCCCGAAACAACCACGCGTGGCTCCGCTGGGGCGCTGAGACGTACGGATCGTGCCGTGCGTCGTGGGACCTCGCCCCAGAGGTGTGACCGGACGGCAGGGGACAGCGGCCCGGTCACTCAAGAGAACGGCCGGCTCCGGGGACGCCCGGGGCCGGCCGGCGCGATCGTCCGGCCGGGCGGCGCAGCAAGGTCACTTCGACGGACCCCACCCGAAGAGGTTCCTCACCCCCCACACGTCCCAGGGTCCCGGCTCATGCCCCGGTCCCGGCTCATGCCCCGGTCCCGGCTCATGCCTCAATCCCGGCTCCGGCTCATGCGCCGGTCCCGGCTCCGGCTCATGCGCCGGTCCCGGCTCCGGTCACATGAGCCATTTGAGCCATATGTCCATGGACCCGTGGACGAACGACCTCGCTCCATGACCCGCGGCGCACCCCCTCCGGCGCCGCGCCCCAGGCACCGGCGCCGCTCTGACGCCGGTGCCGACGCAGAAGGGCTCCGCGGCTTCCGTCCCGCGGGGCCCTTCGCATGTGCGTACGGGTGTGCCCGCGGAGTCAGGTCCTGGAGACCGATCCGCAGGAAACACCGTCGGAGTGAGAAAGCACCCGGCTCCGGTCGTACGGATCGACCGCCGGTCCGCTGGGCGTCGCGCCCGTCGGAGCGACCGAGTCGAACTGCGGGTGCAGGAAGCCGTCGTAGACGAAACAGGCGGAGTTGGCGAGGTCCTCGTCGTACGCGAGGAGCGCCAGCTTGCCCGGGGTGACCTGGTACTTCCTCGGATCGGAGACCTCGATGTCGAGGATGCGGCGCACGATGGTGCGGGCCACCTCGGTCGACTTCTGGTCCGCCTGGGCCAGCGGGTAGACGAAGGTGTAGTCGGCGTGGATGACGACGGACGCGCGGGTGCCGGCCTTGAACGTCATATGGCCGCGGGTCTTGACCACGTCCCCGACGAGCCGTACCTCGTGCGGGTCGAACCGGCTGAAGAGCCAGAGCGGATCGTGTTTCACGTCCGGCTTGCGCAGCCAGCCGTTCACGTCGTCGAGCATCCTCGGCTGCTTGGGGTCGAGAAGGGCGAGCGCGCTCGTCGGGCGGCCGCCGAGCAACGTCTTCCGGTCGATGTTGGCGCCGACGAGCAGCGCCTTGGTCTGCCGCAGCGCGCGGGCGACCTGCTCCTCGGTGAGCGGGCCGACCGGTTTCGCGTCCGGCACGAGGATGCCGGCCGCGCCGTCGGCGTACCGCTCGGCGGGCGATCCGGCGAACGGCCGCTCGAGGGTGGGGGTGCCGGGCGCGGCCTGCGAGGGTGCGGCGGTCGGGGCCGCGGTCTCGGCGGGGAGTTCGCGGGCGGCCTCCGTGGCGCCGGACGACGCGCTGCCGGAGGACGTTTTGAAGGGATCGCCCGGCAGCAGCGACGGCCGTACGGCCACCAGCGCCACGGCCGCCGCGAGGGGAACGCCGATGACCGCCCACAGCCGCCGGCGGCGGGTCGTACGGCCCTCCGCCTTGCGCATCTCCTGCCAGGCGGGCCCGGTCCGCCACCCCTCCGGTTCGACGCCCCGGGCCTCTTGTTCCCGCAACCTTTCGGTCACCATGCGAGCGCGGGCCGACGGCTCCTTCGGGGCCGAGGCCCGGATGTCCCGCTCGGAATCGCGGATGAACCGCTCCCACACCTCGTCGGGAACGGAGGAACCCTCCGGCCGCTCGGGCTCACCTGCCCTTTCGGGCTGCTTCTCAGACACGAGGGTCAGTTCTAAGTGGATAGAACGGGTGTCCACAAGTCGTATCCGTATGTGACCCAGGACACATAAGAATTCTGTGAAGGACCGCACAACCGTTCACAGGGTCCACGGGTCACACCTGGTGAATCAACGGCCACACCCGCGCCCCACACGCGGAGGCCTCACCCATACGCGTACCGCGGCGTCGCGGTGCACCGGACTTTCCGAGGTCTTCATGAAGCTTCGCCGTGCCATGGCCGTCGCGGCCGCGACGGCAGCCATAGCTCCACTGGCGCTGCTTTCGGCGCCGGCCGCGTTCGCGTCGGACGACAGCACCTCCCCGAGCGCGACGGTGTCCGAGTCCACGAGCGAGTCGGCGTCCGCGTCGCCGAGCGACTCCGCTCCCGCGCCGAGCGCCTCCGGGTCCGCGAGCGAGTCCGCTCCGGCTCCGAGCACCAGCGCGAGCGCGAGCGCCACCGCCACCACGTCCGGCAAGCCGAGCGCGTCGGCCACTCCGTCGCAGTCCGCCGAGCCGTCGGCGTGGCCGACGGCGGAGTGCCCCGTCGACGACGACGGTGTGGACGCCGACTCCCAGCTGTCGCTGGCCGTCTCCGGACTGCCGGGCAAGATCGTCGCGGGCAGCGGCTGGCACAACTTCACGCTCTCCGCCGCCAACCACAGCGACCAGGAGCTCGGTCAGGTCCAGTGGCTCGCCACGGTCGACAACTACTCGGACAGCGACGACGAGAACGACTGGCTGAGCACGTACGCCCAGCTCGAGTACTTCAACCCCACGAGCAAGTCGTGGGAGTCCATCGCGGACGAGGTCGGCAGCGGCGTCTACTTCGGTGAGACCACGCTGGGCGGCAAGCAGACGGTCGCCATCAAGCTGCGTGTCAACATCAGCGCGAAGGCCCCGGCCGGCGACGGCTACGCCCTCGGCCTGGGCGGTTACGTGGACCAGGAGAAGGACTGTGTCCACAGCTCCTTCGCGTTCTACGAGCTCACCGTCCTCGCGGCCGGCAGCAGCAACGACGACCCGGGCGAGGCCAAGCCGGGCAAGGGCGACAAGCCGTCCGGTGGCACGAAGCCGCAGGGTGGCGCCGACGAGATCCCGGCCACCGGCAGCCTCGCCTCGACCGGTTCCTCGTCCGCCCTGCCGACGATCGCCCTCGTGGGCGGCATCGCCGTCGTCGCGGGTGCCGGTGCGGTGTTCACGGTGCGTCGTCGCAAGTCGGGTGGCGCGGCCGCGTAAGGCGGTACGCCTGGGACGGACCACGTAGGCGGCACACCTCGTAGCAGGAGGGGCCGTACACGTACGGGAATCCGGTACGGGAACCCTGTACGGGAATCCGGTACCGGAGCTCGTGGAAGTGCAAGAAGAGGGACCTGAGCTCGGAGGGGGGCACAGGTCCCTCTTCGCGTTCCCGGGCAGGCCGGCGCCTTCCCGCGCCCGCCCGCCTCTCGCCGCGCCCTCCCGTGGCCGGTGGGGACCGGCTCCGTCCTACTTCTTCCGCGGCACCGTCGGCATCCCCAGGAACGGCAGCCTCAGCGCGCCGAAGGCGTCCCCGGGGACGGCGGGCCGAAGAGGCTCGACCGGCTTCAGCCGTTCGTACGCGGCTCCCTGCGCCGGACGCGGGTCCGTCTCCCCCTTGTTGGGCCAGTACGACATCGCGCGCTCGGCCTGGGCCGTGATGGTGAGCGACGGATTGACACCCAGGTTCGCGGAGACGGCGGCGCCGTCGACCACCGAGATCCCCGGGTGGCCGTACAGCCGGTGGTACGGGTCGATCACGCCGTCGTCGGCACTCGCGCCGATCGGGCAGCCGCCCAGGAAGTGCGCGGTGAGCGGGGTGCCCATCAGCTCGCCCACGTTACTGCCGGCGAAGCCGTTGATCTCGGCGGCGATGGTGGAGGCGGCCTGCGAAGCCGCCCTGATCTGCTTGGGGTTGGGAGCCCCGTGCCCCTGACGGGCCGTCAACAGGCCCTTGCCCGCGCCCTTCGGCTTCAGATAGGTGGTCAGCGAGTTGTCGAGCGACTGCATCACCAGACCGATGATGGTCCGCTCCGACCAGTGCCGGTTGGAGAGCGAACGGGCCACCAGCAGCGGGTGCCGCGCGGCGTTGGCCAGCCAGCCCAGAGCCCTCGACGAGCCCTCCGCGTACGGGACCTGGAGGATGGAGAGGCTGCCCATCGAGTTCGATCCCCGGCCGTAGCGGACCGGTTCGATGTGCGTGTTCTCGTCGGGGTGGATCGAGGACGTGATGGCGACGCCCCGGGTGAAGTCGACCTTCGGCTCACCGGTGGCCCTGCGGTACCGGCGGTTGTCCGTCTGCGCGCCCACCAGCGCCTCCGAGTTGGTGCGGGTCAGCTCACCCAGCCTCGGCGAGAGGCGGGGCAGCTGGCCGCCCGCCTTCATCCGGTGCAGCAGGGTCTGCGTGCCGTACGTACCGGCGGCGATCACGATCCGGCGCGCCGTGAACATCCGGCCCGCGTCCTTGCGTTTCCCGTCCGTGGGCAGGGTGGCGACGGCGTACCCGCCGCGCGAGTCGTCGGTGACGGACACGACGGTCGTCATCGGGTGCACGACCGCGCCCGCCTTCTCGGCCAGGTAGAGGTAGTTCTCGTTGAGGGTGTTCTTCGCGCCGTGCCGGCAGCCGGTCATGCACTCACCGCACTCGGTGCATGCCTTGCGGCCGGGTCCGGCACCACCGAAGTAGGGGTCCGCGACCTCACCGCCGGGGGCGGCCTCGGCCGTGCCGTCCGCGTCCTTCCCGTCCCCGAAGAAGACGCCGACCGGCGCCATGTGGAAGGTGTCGCCGACGCCCATCCGCTGCGCGGCGGCCTTGAGGTGGACGTCGGACGGGGTCATCGTCGGGTTGAGCCGTACCCCCAGCATGCGCCGGGCCTGGTCGTAGTACGGCTCCAACTCCCCCTGCCAGTCGGTGATGTCCTTCCACTGCGGGTCGTCGAAGAAGGCCTTCGGCGGTACGTAGAGGGTGTTGGCGTAGTTGAGCGAGCCACCGCCGACGCCCGCGCCGGCCAGCACCATGACGTTGCCCAGCAGATGGATGCGCTGGATGCCGTACATGCCGAGCCGCGGGGCCCAGAGGTAGTTCCTGATGTCCCAGGAGTTCTTCGGCAACGTGTCGCGGGTGAAGCGGCGGCCGGCCTCCAGCACTCCGACGCGATAGCCCTTCTCCGTCAGGCGCAGGGCCGTGACGGAACCGCCGAAGCCGGAACCGACCACGAGGACGTCGTAGTCGTACGCCGAGTCATGCGTGGAGTCGTATGCGGAGTCGTCGTGCTGTTCCTGGACGGAGTTCTCCTGTGACACGTGCTGCTCTCCTCGTCGAGAACGGGTGCGGACGTGCGAAGACGCCTCAGCCAGTGCCTGCCGCGGCACTAGCGAAGCCGCAGCGCCTTCATGACCTTCAGGCTCCGGCTCATGAACGCCGCGTACTTCTCGTCGTCCATCCCGAGCGACGGCGCCATCGGCAGGAGCCGCTGCTGGGCGACGGTCTGCGCCTCGGTGTACTTGAGGATGCCCTCGGAGCCGTGGCGCCGGCCGAGCCCCGAGTCCTTCATGCCGCCCATGGGCGACTGGACGCTGCCATAGGCGGGCGCGTAGCCCTCGTTGACGTTCACGGTGCCGGTGCGCAGCCGGGCCGCGACCGCGCGTCCGCGCCGCCCGTCCTTCGTCCAGACCGAGGAGTTGAGGCCGTAGGCGGTGGAGTTGGCGAGTTCGACGACCTCGTCCTCCGTCCTGAAGCGGTACAGGGAGACCACCGGTCCGAAGGTCTCCTCGTTGCAGACGGCCATGGGCGCCTCGACGCCGTCGAGGATGGTGGGCTCGTAGAAGTACGGGCCGATGTCGGGACGGGCGACGCCTCCGGCGAGGACCCTCGCTCCCTTCGCGACCGCTTCCTCGACGTGCCGGGTCACGGTCTCCAGTTGCCGCTCCCCCACCAGCGAGCCCATGTCGGCCCCGTAGGCGAGGGACGTGCCGAGCCGCATGGCCCTGGTACGGGCGGCGAAACGCTCCGCGAACGCGTCGGCGACGGACTCGTGGACGTACAGCCGCTCGATGGAGATGCAGAGTTGGCCGGCGGAGGAGAAGCAGGCGCGGACGGCGCCCGCGGCGGCCTTGTCGATGTCGGCGTCCTCCAGGACCACCATGGCGTTCTTGCCGCCGAGTTCGAGGGAGACGCCGACGAGACGGGCCGCGGCGCCCTGGGCGACCTCACGGCCCGTGCGGGTCGACCCGGTGAAGGAGACGTAGTCGGCGTGCTTGACGACCTCGGGCCCGACGACCGGACCGTCCCCGATGACCACCTGGAAGACCTCGGCGGGCAGCCCGGCCTCGATCAGCAGGTCGCGTGCCCAGAGCGCGGTGAGGCAGGTCTCGGTGTCGGGCTTCATGACGACCGCGTTGCCCGCGACGAACGCGGGGAGCGCGTCGCCGACGGAGAGTTCGAGCGGGTAGTTCCAGGGCGCGATCTGACCGACGACGCCCCGCGGGTGGCGCAGCTCGGTGACCTTGGTGAGGGTGGGCATCGCGCCGGCGTGCCGCTTGGGACGGAGGTACGCCGGGGCCCTGCGGCCGTAGTGGCGCGCGGCCACGACGACGGCCTGCACCTCCTCGTGCGCGTGCAGCCTGGCCTTGCCCGTCTCCAGCTGGATGAGGTCCAGCACTTCGGCCTGCCGAGCGAGCACCAGGTCGTGGAAACGCAGCAGGACGGCGGCGCGCTGCCGCACCGGGGTGGCGCCCCAGACCGCCTGCGCCGTGCGGGCCCGCTCGAAGGCCGTGGCGACGTCCTCGGGGGTGGACTCGGGCAGGTCGGCCAGCTTCCCGCCGGTGAACGGGGTGTGGTTGGCCGTCCGTCCGGAGCCGACGACACCCTTCGTGAGCTGCGCGACCAGCTCGGGCGTGACCACGTCGGCAGCGGTGCGGGCGCCCGCGGGGGCGGGGGCGAGGGGGTTGGTGCCGGTCTTTTCCGGCTGGTCCGTACCGATGATTTCCGGGGCCTGCGAGTCCGTCATGAAGCGCAGGGTATGACGGCACGAGGGCTTTGGGTACCCGTTGGTAACACGCTTTCACCGGGCGCACACACCACGCCAGTGAGTACTGGCAGCGAATGCGCTGATCAGGGCGTTGTTCGGGGGCACACCCGCTTCACCCTCGTCGCCGAGTACGGGTGCCGGTCACACGGCTCCCGGCCCGTGAGTGGACCGGCCGGCTCCGCCTCGGCCCGTGGTCGTTGCCGCTGCCCGCCCTTCCCAGGAAGTCGGTACCGGCCAAGTGGCGCCGTCGGGGGCTGCCTTGGTACGCGAAGCCGGTACCCGGCGCGGCGGGCTTCGCGCTGCAGGTGGCGAAGACGAACCTGGCCAAAGCCGTCGTGGAGCGGCTGAAGCCGTGACCGGCGGCGGCCCCGCCGCCACGAAGACGGCGGGACGGCCGTCGGACTCCTACGCGTGGTTCACGAGGCGGTGAAGGTGTCCACCGCCACGTCGAAGTACTCCTTCGCCGTCGTCCCCTTGCCGACCGGCGCCGAGACCCACACGTCGTACATCCGGCCGCGCTCCTCCCAGCAGAGGTCGTACGTGTGCCGCGGCCCCTCCTCCTTGGTGAAGCCCTCCCAGCTGAACTCCCACAGCGCGGCGGACCGTCCGGCGTGCGTGGTCGCGGTGACCGTGCCGTCGCGGTAACCGGGGTTCGTGGACGGCCCGTCGGCGTCCGCGCTCCGCATCACCACGAGCGGGCCGCCCACCACGGGATCCGACACCTTGATGCCGATCCGGAAGGTCTGTCCCGGCGACATGTAGAAGATCCGCTCTCCCTGCGGATCACGGGTGAAGCCGTCGGGAACGGCGAGCGCGTACCCGTCCGGATCGTGCACGGTCCGGTAACCGGCCGGCGCGGTGCGGTCGGCGGGACTCGATGTCCGCTCCCGGGTGACGGTGACCGTGGGGTGCGCAGTCGCCGGGGACGCCTGGCCGCTCACGGACGCCGACACGCTCGCCGAGGCCCCCGGCGCGGGACTCGCCGACGTGGACGGCGTACGGCCCCCGCTGCCCCCGCCGCTCCCGTTCCGGCCGTCGTGGATGAGCAGTGCGGCCGCCGATACCCCCGCACCCGCCATCGCGACGACCAGCGCGGCGACGAGCAGACCCCGCGGGAAGCGCTTCGCGACGCGCTCCGGCAGGGCGGTGGCGGCCGTCCCGGCGGCGGGCACCGGGGGCCCGGCGTCCGGCGGCACGGGCCTGCGCTTCGGTACGTCGCGCTGCGTGGGCGAGTACCCGGGCGGCGCGGGCCGCGGTGTGCGGCCGGTCTGCCGGAACGCCCGCAGCAGCCGCTCCGCCTCCACCGCGTCGAGCCGCCGGTCCGGATCGCGCTCCAGCAGCCCCCGTACGACGGGGAGCAGGGGCGCGGCCTGGGCCGGCGGCCTGATCTCGTCCATGACGACCGCGTGCAGGATGCCGCCCAGGGAATCGCGGCGGAACGGCGACTCGCCGCTCAGCACCGTGCACAGCAGCGCGCCGAGCGACCAGAGATCGGACTCGGGGCCGGTCCGGGCGCCGGACATCCGCTCGGGCGCGGTGTACTCGGGCGAGCCCACGAAGGAGCCGCTCTCGGTGAGCGTCGTCGCCCCCGCGACCTGGGCGATGCCGAAGTCGGTGAGGACGACCCGGTCGGTGCCCGCCTCCATCAGGACGTTCGCGGGCTTGAGGTCACGGTGCAGGATCCCCGCGTCGTGCGCGCGGCGCAGCGCGCCGAGGAGATCGATGCCGATCCGGGCGGCCTCGCGCGCGTCGACCGGGCCGTCGGCGGAGATCCGCTCGGCGAGCGAGCCGCCGTCGATCAGCTCCATGACGATGTACGGGCGGTCGGCCTCCTCCACCACGTCGTGCACGACGATGATGTGCGGGTGGTGAAGCCGGGCGACCGCGCGGGCCTCGCGCCGCGTGCGATCGCGTTGCTGCAGGGCCTCGTCCGCGGAGAGCGAGTCGTCGAGAGCGAGTTCCTTCACCGCGACCTGACGGCCGAGCAGTTGGTCGGTGGCCCGCCAGACGACACCCATGCCGCCCCGCCCGATCCTGGCCTCCAGCCGGTAACGGCCGGCGATCACGCGGACGTTCTCCCCCTCGGTCCCCATACGCCCCATCATGCCGCACCGGACGGACACTCTCCGTGGCGGCGACCGGCCAAGTGTGCCGCCGCCACGGGACGGCCGGTGGCACACTCCAGGGAACTCAGGTCCCGGCGCGCACCGTGCCGGCCGGAATCGACGAGGCCACCGCGAGGCAACGGCGCCTCAACGCCCCCTGCCGGGGTCGGGATCAGCGAGTCCACCGCCCACGCCCGTACCCGCGCGGTCATCCACACGGCGGAACCTTCTGTTCCGCCAGGGATCAGTCACTTCTCCTGGAAGCCCCGCAGGATCGAGTCGAACTGCTCCTTGGTGGTGGCCCAGTCGTCGGCCGGCGAGGCCGCGTAGAGGGCGTACTCGGTCCCGTCGTTGTTCATGTACCCGACATCGATCGCATGGTAGGGCCCCGGGAAGTAGTGCGGCGCGTCCTTGGCCAGGGCGTCCCACGTGTACTCCCAGCGGACATCCGGCAGATCGCGGAAGAGCTCCTTCTTGAGGCTCAGCTGCTCGTAGTTCAGCAGCCGGCGCGAGACCACATGCTCCAGGGCACTCATGTGGTCGTACGAGGTGCTGAAGTCCGGCGCGGTGTCGACGGCGATCCGCACGAGATGCTTGCCCTTGTCGGGCGAGTAGTCGACCTGCCGGAGGCCGTCCTTGTCGATGGAGACGGACCGCTGCCACCCCTTGGGCAGGGAGACGCTGAAGCCCACCGGGTCCTTGCGCCGCTCCCAACCGGCGGGAACCGTCCCCTGGCCGCCCTTGTCGCTCGGCTTGGCACTGGTGCTCGGAGTCGACGGTGCGGAGGCCGAGCCGCCGTGCTTGCCCGTGCGGAACTGCTGCAGCGCGACCGCGGCACCCCCGCCGACGATCACCGCGAGGGCGACGACCAGAGCGAACGTACGCAGGCGGTGCCGCTTCGGGGGCGCGGGCACGGGCCCGATCGTCGCCGGCGGATACGGCGTGACGGCGGCCGTCTGCGCGCGGATACCGGCGCCGGTCCCCGTCCGCGTGGTGTCGTACCCCGCCTGCTCCGTCGGCGCATACGACCGCGTCGCACTCGGCAGTCGTCCCGCCGCCGCCTCGGCGAGCATCTGCTCGGCCTCTTCCGCGCCGGGCCGCTCGGCCGGATCCTTGCGCAGCAGCGCGGCGAGGACGGGCCCCAGCGCACCCGCGTTGACCGGGTCGGCGGGTTCGTCCTCGACGACGGCCTGCATGGTGCTGATGGGCGAGGTGCGGCGGAACGGCGACCTGCCCTCCACCGCCGTGTACAGCGTGGCGCCGAGCGCCCACAGGTCGGAGGACGGGCCGGGGTCCTGGCCGCGCACCCGCTCGGGCGCGAGATAGTCGACCGAGCCGACGATCTCGCCCGTGCGCGTGATGGTCGTGTCGCCCTCGACCTGCGCGATCCCGAAGTCCGTGAGCAGCACCCGCCGGTCCGCGGAGAGCAGCACGTTGCCGGGCTTCACGTCGCGGTGCAGCACCCCCGCCGCGTGTGCGGCCCGCAGGGCACGCAGCACCCACAGCCCGATCCGCGCCACCTCGGCCGGTTCGATCCGCCCCTGCTCATTGACCGCGTCGGCCAGCGAGTTGCCCTCGACCAGCTCCATGACGATCCATGGCCGGTTGTCGTGGTCCAGCACGTCGTGCACGGTGACCACGGCCGAGTGGTTGATCCGGGCCGCGGCCCGCGCCTCCGCGTGGGTACGGGCCAGGAGCACCACCCGGTCGCTCTCCGTGACGTACAGTGCGGCCGTCAGCTCCTTGACCGCGACCGCGCGGTGCAACACCTCGTCGTGCGCGCGCCACACGCGGCCCATGCCACCGCTGCCGATGGATTCGACAAGTCGGTAGCGGCCCGCGAGGAGCAGCCCCTGCATTTGATTCACGTTTCCCCGCAATGGTCTTGACAGGGTCAGACTAAAGAGCGGTCACCCCACAGGGAACCGGCGGGGGCGTACGGAGACCGCACTGTGACGGTTCTCCCTTCCGGGTACGGAAGGGAACCATTCCGCGTTCAGCGCCGCGAGGACGTCAGGCGGCCTGCTCAGCCGGTGACTTGGTACGTCGCCGACGCCTGTTCGTACAGCCGGGTCACCTCGTCCATCTCGGCCTCCGGGCCGCGCACCTGCACGAGGTGATAGTGCCCGCCGGTGACGATCACGAGATTGCGGACGTAGAGCTCCTGTCCCGCGGAGTTCTGCCAGGTGAACTGCCCCTCGGCCATGGTCCGCCCGCCGACGTCGATCCGCCGCATCCCGCTGGACGTCGCCCAGGTCGAGTCGCGGAACGGCTGCAACTCGGCTTCCCGCTCCCGCTGGTACGTCAGCGGATCACTTCCGTAGGTCGCGGTGCTGTCCCGGCCGGGTACGACGATGAGCTCGAAGTCGCCGTGGGAGTACACCACCTGGCCGCGCCCGTTCCTCGGCGAGCGGTCCCAGCCGTCGGCCACCGCGACCTGGAAGCCCGCGGAGTCCTTGCGGAGTGTGAAGCCCGCCGCGACACCCGGCGTGCTGCTCTGGGAGGTCGGTGAACTGGCCTTGCCCGAGGGGTCCTTGTCACCGCCGGGAGAGGTCTGGTCGGGGCGCGGCTGGCTGCTGGCGCCGCCGTCGGCGCCGGTACCCGAGGACTTGTCCGGTGCGGGGCTGAGCTGTCCCCCCGAGCCGGCCGGACGGCCGTCGGCACCGTTCGACCGGTCGTTCTTCGGCATGAAGACCATCGCGTACGCGACCGCCGCCACCAGCAGAAGCAGGACCAGGAGGACCAGGTTCCGCCCGAGCCTTCGGGGCCTGTCCTGCCCGGCTCGGCTTGCCGGGCGGTCGCTCCTGGCCCGTTTGTGACGGGCGTGCGGGCTGGTCGCGGGCAGTCCGGCGCGGCGCCGGCGGACGAGTTCGCCCCTCCTGCGCACGATCGGGAGCCGGCTGGGGTCGACCGGGGGCGCCGCGACGACGTACGCGCCCGCCTCGGGCTCGGGCGCGGACCGTACCAGCGAGCGCAGCCAGCCGCGCAGCTCCTCGAAGTCGAGACGCTCCGTGGGGTCCTGACGCAGCAGCGACTCCACGACGGGCCGCAGGGGGCCGCACTCCTCCGCGAACGCGGGCGGCTCGGCGCACACCAGTTGCACCAGTTCGGCCGTGTTCTCCTCCGGGTAGGGCGCGTGGCCCTGTACGGCGCGGAAGAGGAGGGCACCCAGGGCCCACAGGTCGGTCGCGGGACCGATCGGCGCCGCCAGCTGCCAGTTCTCGTGCACCGGGCCGGCCTGCTCGGGCGCCCAGCGCTCGGTCACCGGGCCGACGACCGCCATCCGCGCCTGCCGGGCCCGCTCCGCGGCGAGTGCCGTGGCGGGTCCGCGGCGCGGCGGCGTACCGGCGACGAGCTCGTCCCAGCGGCCGTTCGGAGGCACGGGAACCGCGGACTGCCGCGGTCCCGGTCCGGTCACCAGGGCCGGTACGCCGCCGGGACGTTCCGGCGCGCCGGGGCCGTGTCCGGCGCCGCCGCCCGGGAGCGCCGGACGCGCCTGGCCGCCGCCCTGACCGAGGGCTTGCCCGGTGGGGTTCGCGAGGGACTGACCGGTGTCGTGGCCGTAACCCCGGGTGGCCCCGGGATCGACGCCCTGGCCGAAACCCTGACCGGTGTCGTGACCGGGGCCTGGGGCGGTGCCCTGGCCGGGGCCCACGGTGCCGGGGCGGGGCTGGGCGCCGTGCCAGGCCCTGGTGTGTGCCACGCCGTACGGGTCGGCGATCTGACCGGGGGGCGGAGTCTCCGGCCGCTGTTCCACGACGTGTCCGGTCGCCTGGGCGGGCGGCGCGGAGGGGTCGGCCGGCGGGGCCGGGCGGGGCGCGGGCAGTGCGGCGGGGGCGCCCCGCTGCTGTTCGTGCACGCGGGCGGCGGCGCGCGCTCCGGCGCGGTACGCGGCGATGGCTCCGGCCCGCGCCGCCCGGGCGTCGCCCCCGGCGTCGAGTGCCCTGCGGGCCAGGGCCGCGCTGCCCGCGGCGGGCGGTTCCTCCGCGGGCGTACCGTTCTCGGCGCGTGCCTCGATCGCGGCCCGCCGCGCGGCCTCGGCATCGATCCCCTGCGCACCGGCGACCACGGCGCCGAACGTGCCCCCGGGACTCGTGGCCCCCGGAGCTCCGGCCCCGCTCACGCCACGCGAGGCGCCCGCGCCTGGGTGCGTGCCGGGGTGCGTGCCGGGCGAACCCGTGTTCCACGCCGGCCCGGTGCTCCCGGCGCCCTCACCTCCGGGAGCCCTCGTCCCTCGGGGAACCGGCGGGACCTGCGCCACCTGCGACACCCGGGGCGTCCGCGCCCCGCCCGGACCCGAGGCTCCCGGCGCTCCGGGCACCCCCGGCCCTCCGGGTACGCCCTCCGCGCCCGCCGGACCTTCGAAGTCCCGTACCGGTACGGGGTCGTACCCGCACAGCGCCTCCTCCGCGGCCCCGGCCGCCAGCCCGGTCAGCATCACCCGGCCGTCGTCGCAGACGAGCACCGTGCGCGCGGTGATGTTGCGGTGCACCCAGCCGTGCGCGTGCAGGACCCGCAGCGCGGTGAGGACGTCGGCGGCGACCTCGGCGGCGCGGTAGGGACTCAGCGGTTTCTCGGCGAGCAGCGCGGCCAGCGGCCTCGCGGGCACCAGTTCACTCACTATCCACAGCGAGCCGCCTTCGGCGAACACGTCGAAGACCTGGTCGAGCCGGGGATGGTCGGGAATCTGGGCGGCGGCCTGCGCGGCCTCGATCGCCCGCCGCACCGCGGGTTCGGCCGGCCGGCGCGTGGTGCGCGCGGAGGCGCGGCGCACCCCGCCGTCCCGCGCCACGAACCCCTCGGGCAATCCGTCCGCGTCGAGCATCTCGGCCTCGACGACCTCCGGCAACGGCACCTGCCGGACCAGGACTTCCTGCCCGCTGTAGGTGTCGAACGCGCGGCTCTCGGCGAACTCGTACTCGTCGGACGGCGGCAGCGGGAGGCGATAGCGGTCGGCCAGTACCCGACCCGCGTACTCGTCCACGATGCCTCCCCCGGCCGCCCGGTGGTCAATTCCGTTCGCCTTGCGCCCCGTTACGGCTTGGTACGGTCCGCAACCACTCACGATACGTGCCGGAGGCAACCCGCAATGTGAGGATGCGAGATGTCACCAGCCCGTGACCGAGCCCTACATCAGACACCCGGGGCGAACCGGCCCGAACCTCACGACTCGGGCCCGGACCCGCGTCTCACGACTTCGGCTGGAACGTCTTCGTCAGCGTCTCCCAGGTGTCCTTGCGCAGATCGCTGTCCCAGGCGGAGGCCTTCGCCGTGTACATCAACCCATACCCCTGATGGCCGTTGACAACGAATCCGCGGTCGATCGTCCGGTACGTCGTCCCGCCGTCCTGGTAGGTGAACTCCCAGTCGGCGGTGTTCCAGCCGCGGTAGTCCACCTTCTCTATGCGGATCTTCTCGTACTGCGGGCGCACCATGCCCCGCTCCTGGTTCTGCCAGTCCGCCACGGGGTCGTTCTTGGGCGTCGAGGTCCAGCCGATGAGCAGCTTCTGCCCGTCGGGGCCGGTGAAACGGGCGCCCGCGGCGTCCGAGGTCCTGTACTTCCACCCCTTGGGCAGGCCGATCGAGAACCCCTGGCTTCCGTTGTACTTCGACTCCACCGTGGAACCCCCGGAGCCGGTCTCCTTGCCGCCGCCGCCCGAGCCGCTGTCGTCGCCCGAGCCGCTCCCGTCACCCGAGGCACCCGTGCTGGGCGTGGCGCCCGAAACGCCTCCCCCGTCCGGCGCGGAGGAGTCGTCCTTCTTGTCGCCGTTGCCGGTGTGGGCACCCTTGTCCGCGCCCTTGCCGCCGCCGCCGGCGTTCGCCCCACTGGACGCGGCCGACTTGGTGTCGTCGCTCTTGCCGCCCTTCGCGCCGCTGTCGCCACCGCCGCCGAGGGTCAGGGCCAGCACGGTCCCGATCACGACGAGCGCCAGGACCACCGCGATGACGACCAGGGTCCGCCGCGGCACCACATCGGTGAGCGGCGCCCTCGGCGCGGGCCGCGGCGGTCGCTCGGGGGCCACCGGCCATCCCGAACCCTGGGAACCCCCGGAGCCCGAGCCGCCCGCGGTCCCGCTCGCACCGGTCGAAGCCGTCGAGCCGGCCGCGCCCACCACACGGGTCGAATCCGCCGAACCGGCCGTGTCCTTCGCGCCCGGCCCACCGACCGGTCCGGAACTCAGCCCCACCGTCGCGCCGTCGCGGGCGCCCGGCTTGCGGGAGACGTCCGCCGCGCCGGTGCGCGGGCCCGGCGTGACCGCGCCCGAGCCGGCCGCCCCGGCCTTCCCGGCCGCGGGCTTCGACGGGGTCGCGCCCGCCGGAGCGGGCGGAGCCGTCGGCCTGGGAACCGTCGGCGTCTGCGCAGCCGCACCCTCGGTGGCCGCCGCGCCCGTGCCCGCCGTACCGGTGGACTTGGCGCGCGCCGTCGCCGCAGCGGTGGCGGCGCCGGCCGCCGAGGCGGCCTTGCGCACGGAACGCAGCGCGCCGCGGAACCGCTCGCCGGACTCCTCGCCCCGCTTGGCGCCGGAGCCACCCGAACTCCCCTTGCGGGAGTCCTCGTCCGGCAGCGGCGGCAACGCCACGACCTTCGTCGCGTCCGCCGGCTCCGGCACGGCCACCCCGGGCTCGGGGGCGCGGACCACCTCGCTGAGCATCGCCCGCGCACGTTCGTTGTCGAGCCGTTGTTCGGGGTCCTTGGCGAGCAGCCCGTAGATCACGGTCTCCAGCGGGCCCGCGTTCTTCGGCTGTTCCACCGGCTCGGTCATGACCGCGGTGAGCGTCGCGATCGCGGAGCCCCTGTCGTACGGCGGGACGCCCTCGACCGACGCGTACAGCAGGCCGCCCAGCGACCACAGGTCGGCCGCGGGGCCCGGCTTGTGACCGCGCGCCCGCTCGGGGGAGATGTAGGAGGGCGCGCCCACGAGCATGCCGGTCGAGGTGATCGACGGATCGCCCTCCACCTGGGCGATGCCGAAGTCGGTCAGCACGACCCGGCCGTCGTCGGAGATCAGCACGTTCGACGGCTTCACGTCGCGGTGCAGGATGCCCTCGCGGTGCGCCGACCGCAGTACGTCGAGTATCGCGAGCCCCACCTCGGCGGCGCGCTTCGGTGTGAGGACGCCGTCCTCACGGATGACCTCGGCCAGGGACTTGCCCTCGACGAGTTCCATCACGATCCACGGCCTGTTGTCCTCGTCGACCACGTCGAAGACCGTCACCGCGCCGTTGTTGCGAATGCGCGCGATCGCCTTGGCCTCACGCAGCGTGCGTGTGATCAGCCGCCGCTTCTCGTCCTCGTCGATGCTCGACGGGAACCTCAGCTCCTTGACGGCGACCGTGCGGCCCAGCGTTTCGTCCTGGGCCCGCCAGACCGTGCCCATGCCGCCGCGGCCGAGAACATCCCCCAGCCGGTACCGCCCGGCGAGGAGACGTTCGCTCTTGTCCTGACGGGATGCTCCCGCCCGCTCCGCGTCCGACATGCGTCCCCTCATGCAACCCGCCCTGACAGAGCCTTCATTGTCCCTCACCCGACAAGCGCTCAGCGCCCAGGGTGCCCCTCGGAAGGGGTCCGCCCGGTGCCGGGGCCCTACCGTCCCGCATGATGGACGGCGGGACGGAAGGACTGCCGCTGCCGCCGCGCCGGACACCTCGGACACTCCTGGTCATACCACTGCCCCTGACGCTCGTGGTACTGGCCTCGGCCGGACCGTTCGGCCTGAACTCGTCCCTCTCCCCGTCCTTCATCTCCCTGTTTCCGGCGGGCTCCGGCGCCTCCGCGTCACCCCGTCCGGCGGGGAGGCGGACATTCCGCCCGCCCACGCCGACGGTCCCTCGTCGCCCGCCCCTCCGAAGCCGAAGGCCTCGCGAGCCCACGGGACTTCGACGCCGACACCTCGCACCCCCTCGTACCCCTTGCCCCCGGCCCCGTCGCGCCGACCGACTCACCGGCCTCTGTCTCCCGGACCACCCGGACCCCCCGTGCCGCCCTCGCCCGTCTCGTCACCCGGGGCGGCGCCCCGGCCACGGCCCTGCCGTCCTCCGAACCGGGCCCATGTCCAGAGGCCCATGCCGTACACGCCGTGCGCGGTGCGGGTGTTGAACGTCTCGCGCGGCTGGTGGGGCGGGCGCGGCTCGCCGCGAAGGAGGGACCCCACCCCCTGAAACCGGCGTGCGGCATCACGGTGTGGGGGCACGACGGCTGTGCGTCCGACACCCAGGTGCGCACCGCGGCCGATGCCGATGACCGTCCTATCCCCACCTCCCGCGTGAACACGGACAAGATCGCCGATCCCGGTCTCGAACCCGCCCTGCTCTCAGCCGAGTTCCACACCCGCACCCACTAGAACGGACAGGACCCGAACAGAGATCCCGGATCACCGCACCCGTTCGAGTGATGTGCCGGAATCCCCAGGTCAGAGGGGCACGATGTCCGGGGCCCCGAGCCGCGCCGCGTCGGCCGTCAGATCGTCCGGCTGCCGCTGGGACTCCCGCTCGGCCTCGACCCGCTTCTCGTAGTGCTCCACCTCGCGCTCGATCTGGTCCTTGTCCCAGCCGAGGACCGGCGCCATCAGCTCGGCGGCCTCACGGGCACTGCGCGTACCTCGGTCGAAGGTCTCGATCGAGATGCGGGTCCGCCGGGTCAGCACATCGTCCAGGTGCCGGGCGCCCTCGTGGGAGGCCGCGTAGACGATCTCGGCCTTGAGATAGTCCTCGGCGGCCGGCAGCGGCTCGGCCAGCGCGGGGTCGGCGGCGATGAGGTCGAGAACCTCCTCCGCCATCGCGCCGTAGCGGTTCAACAGGTGCTCCACGCGGACCACATGGAGCCCGGTGCGCTGCGCTATGCGCGCCCGCGCGTTCCACAGAGCCCGGTATCCCTCGGCGCCGAGCAGCGGGGTGTCCTCGGTGACGCACTCGGCGACGCGCTGGTCGAGTCCGTGCACCGCCTCGTCGACCGCGTCCTTGGCCATCACCCGGTAGGTCGTGTACTTGCCGCCCGCCACGACCACGAGGCCCGGCACCGGATGGGCCACGGTGTGCTCGCGCGACAGCTTGCTGGTGGCGTCCGACTCGCCGGCGAGCAGCGGCCGCAGTCCCGCGTACACCCCCTGGACGTCGTCACGGGTCAGCGGTACCGAGAGCACCGAGTTCACGTGCTCCAGCAGATAGTCGATGTCCGCGCTGGACGCCGCGGGGTGGGCCTTGTCGAGGTCCCAGTCGGTGTCCGTGGTGCCGATGATCCAGTGCCGCCCCCAGGGGATGACGAAGAGGACGGACTTCTCGGTGCGCAGGATCAGACCGGTCGAGGAGTTGATCCGGTCCTTCGGTACGACCAGGTGGATGCCCTTGGAGGCGCGTACGTGGAACTGGCCCCTCTCGCCGACCATGGCCTGGGTGTCGTCGGTCCACACCCCCGTGGCGTTGACGACCTGCTTGGCGTGGATCTCGTACTCCCCGCCGCCCTCGACGTCCTGCACCCGGGCGCCGACCACGCGCTCGCCCTCGCGCAGGAAGCCGGTCACGCGGGCGCGGTTGGCGACCTTCGCCCCGTACGCCGCCGCCGTGCGCACCAGGGTCGCCACATAGCGGGCGTCGTCCATCTGGGCGTCGTAGTACTGCAGCGCGCCCACCAGCGCGTCCTTCTTCAACGCGGGGGCGACGCGCAGGGCTTTGCCACGGGAGAGATGCCGGTGGGTGGGCAGTCCGCGTCCGTGGCCGCTCGTCATCGACATGGCGTCGTAGAGGGCGACGCCCGATCCCGCGTACAGCCGCTCCCAGCCCTTGTGCTGGAGGGGATAGAGGAAGGGCACGGGCTTCACCAGGTGCGGTGCGAGCCGCTCCAGGAGGAGCCCGCGCTCCTTCAGGGCCTCGCGCACCAGAGCGAAGTCGAGCATCTCCAGATAGCGCAGACCGCCGTGGATCAGCTTGCTGGACCTGCTCGACGTGCCCGACGCCCAGTCACGGGCCTCGACCAGGCCGGTGGACAGGCCGCGGGTCACGGCGTCGAGCGCGGTGCCCGCACCGACCACACCCGCACCCACGACCAGCACATCCAGCTCGCGCTCGGCCATTCCCGCCAGGGACTCGACACGCTCCGCCGGCCCCAGTTTCGCTGTCCTCACCGCTGCCTCCCGCTGTCTGTCGTGCTGGCCGCACCCGTCCGGCGACGCCCGGCTCACCTGCCCCCTGCCCAAAGTCTGACCGTCTTGCCCTTCTTCGGCCACCACGCGCCCTCAGCCTGTGGACAACACTCGCGGAAACTCGCCCGATCAATCCCGCAAATCGGTCATATTTACTCCTAGTCTGACATTGCGCTCGTCCATCCTGTCCACAGGACTTGCGCACCTGTCCCGCTTCGGTTACTGGGAAGGACGGCCCACGCCATGCCCGCAGATCTCGCCGTCATCGGACTCGGTCATCTCGGCCTGCCCCTGGCCCAGGCCGCCGTCGCCGCCGGCGTCTCCACGCTCGGCTACAAGACCGGGCCGGAAAGCGGCCCGCTCACCCCCGCCGAACTGCGCCGGATGCTCTCGGGGGGCTTCCGGCCGACCACCGACCCGGTCGAACTCGGCCGGGTCCGCACCGCCGTCCTCTGCGCCCCGACCCCACCGGGCCCGGACGGCGCGCACGACCTGGCCCAGGTGGCCTCCGCCGCCCGCACCCTGGCCGCGCACCTGCGCCCGCACACCACGGTGATCCTGGAGTCGCCGGTGCACCCCGGAACCACGGACGACTTCCTGCGCCCCCTCCTCGAAGAGGGCTCCGGACTGCGCGCGGGGCGCGATTTCCATCTCGCGTACTCGCCCAGCCGGGTCGACCCCGGCAACCGAGACTTCACCCCGGCCAACACCCCCAAGATCATCGGGGGCCTCACCCCCGCCTGCACCGAGTCGGCCGCCGCCTTCTACGGCCGCCTCACGGACAAGGTCGTCCGCGCGCGGGGGCCCCGCGAGGCGGAGACCGTGCAGCTCCTGGAGACCAACTACCGGCACGTGAACATCGCCCTGGTCAACGAGATGGCCGTGCTCTGCCACGACCTGGGCGTCGACCTGTGGGACGTCATCCGCTGCGCCGAGACCAAGCCGTTCGGCTTCCAGGCGTTCCGGCCGGGCCCCGGTGTCGGCGGCCACGGCATCCCCCAGGACCTGGCCGGCCGCGCGCCCCGCTCCCTGCGCATGGTCGAACTGGCCCAGCAGGTCAACAACCACATGCCGCAGTACGTCATCCGGCGCGCCGCGGCCCTCCTCAACGAGCACGGGAAGTCGGCCCGCGCCGCACGCGTGCTCCTGCTCGGCGTCACCTACAAGGCCGACCTCGCCGACCAACAGGGCACGCCCGCCCACGAGATCGCCCTGCGTCTGATGGAACTCGGCGCGTCCGTCAGCTACCACGACCCGCTCGTCCCCGCCTGGAACGTCCTCGGTCACCCCGTCCCACGCGCCGACTCCCTCTACGAGGCCGCCGCCGACGCCGACCTCACGATCCTGCTCCAGCCGCACCGGACGTACGACCTCCAGGGCCTGTCCGTGAAGGCCCAGCTCCTCCTGGACACCCGCGGGGCGACTCCCACGGGGGCGGCGCACCGGCTCTGACCTCTCCGAAATCCCCTGACCCGATGTCACTGCCGCCTGTTAGTGTGCGTCAGCTCTCGCACACCAGTGCGCCCGCGTCCCGGGCGCTGTCAGGCGTGCGCTCACGTCCCTGGGGGGATCCACATGACTCAGTCGCCGCCGCCGTCCGGTCCACCGGTCGACAACCCGTACGCGGGCCAGAACCCTTACGCCACACAGCCGGCCGACGCGCAGCCGGGTGTCCCGCAGCCGCCCGCCCCACAGCCCGGTGTTCCGCAGCAGGCCTTCCCACCGGGCGCGCCCCAGCCGGGCTTCCCGGTCGCACCCGTCGCCCCGGCGCGCGGCAACTTCGCGCTCGGTCTCGCCGCAGCCCTCGGCGCCGGTCTGGTCTCCGCCGTCCTGTACGGCCTTGTCATCGGTCTGACCAAGCACGAGATCGGTTACGCCGCCGTCGGTGTGGGCTTCCTCGTCGGCATCGCCGCGGGCCGGGTGGGCGGCCGCAGCCAGAGCCTTCCGGTCGCCGGCGTGGTCCTCTCCGTCGCCGCGATCTACCTCGGCCAGCTGATCGGCGAGGCCATGATCATCGCCAAGCAGGTCGGCGTCGGCTTCAACGAGGTCTTCTTCGACCACCTCGGATTCGTCCAGGACTCCTGGAAGGCCGACGCGGACCCGCTGACCTTCGTCTTCTTCGCGATCGCGGCGTACGTGGCGTTCCAGTCCACCCGCAGGGCCGGCCTGTGACGCCTCTCCATCTCGTTCCCGTGCCGGCCGGCACGGGACGGTGGCTGAACGGCTGACGGGCCGGCGGCACTCATACGTGAAGGGGCCGTCCACCGGGTGGTGGACGGCCCCTTCACACGTACGGACCGGCGCGCGCGGCGCGCGTCCGGGCTAGCGCTTGTGCTGCGAGTCCGCGACCGTCACCTCGACGCGCTGGAACTCCTTGAGCTCGCTGTAGCCGGTGGTGGCCATGGCGCGGCGCAGGGCGCCGAAGATGTTCATGGAGCCGTCCGGGATGTGCGACGGACCGGTGAGGATCTCCTCGATGGTGCCGACGGTGCCGAGGTCGACCTTCTTGCCGCGCGGCAGCTCCTCGTTGACCGCTTCCATGCCCCAGTGGTGCCCCCTGCCGGGCGCGTCCGTGGCACGGGCGAGCGGAGAGCCCATCATCACCGAGTCGGCACCGCACGCGATGGCCTTGGGGAGGTCGCCGGACCAGCCGACGCCGCCGTCCGCGATCACGTGCACGTACCGGCCGCCGGACTCGTCCATGTAGTCGCGGCGGGCCGCGGCCACGTCGGCGACGGCCGTGGCCATCGGGACCTGGATGCCCAGCACGTTGCGGGTGGTGTGCGCGGCGCCACCGCCGAAGCCGACCAGCACACCCGCCGCGCCGGTGCGCATCAGGTGCAGGGCCGCGGTGTACGTGGCACAGCCGCCGACGATGACGGGGACGTCCAGCTCGTAGATGAACTGCTTGAGGTTCAGCGGCTCGGCGGCTCCCGAGACGTGCTCCGCCGACACCGTCGTACCGCGGATGACGAAGATGTCCACACCCGCGTCGACCACGGCCTTGGAGAACTGCGCCGTGCGCTGCGGCGACAGCGCGGCGGCGGTGACGACTCCGGAGTCGCGCACCTCCTTGATGCGCTGCCCGATCAGCTCCTCCTTGATGGGAGCCGCGTAGATCTCCTGCAGACGACGGGTCGCGGTGTCCGCGTCCAGCTCGGCGATCTCGTCGAGCAGCGGCTGCGGGTCCTCGTACCTCGTCCACAGGCCTTCGAGGTTGAGGACGCCCAGGCCGCCCAGCTCGCCGATACGGATCGCGGTGGCCGGGGAGACGACCGAGTCCATCGGGGCGGCCAGGAACGGCAGCTCGAAGCGGTAGGCGTCGATCTGCCAGGCGATCGAGACCTCCTTCGGGTCCCGCGTACGGCGGCTCGGGACGACGGCGATGTCGTCGAAGGCGTACGCCCGGCGGCCGCGCTTGCCGCGCCCGATCTCGATCTCAGTCACGTGTGTGGCCTTTCCCTCTTCGGTTCTGCGCCTTCCAGTATCCCCGACGCCTACGACGAGAGCGGCCCCGGAACCTCCGGGACCGCCCTTGTTCGGGCTTCACGCACGCGTGGAGCTCTGTACGGCTGCTTGGTGACCGTTACTTGTTACGGCTGTAGTTCGGTGCCTCGACCGTCATCTGGATGTCGTGCGGGTGGCTCTCCTTGAGGCCCGCCGAGGTGATCCGGACGAACCGGCCGTTGTCCTGGAGCTCGGGCACGGTGCGTCCGCCGACGTAGAACATTGACTGGCGCAGACCGCCGACCAGCTGGTGCACGACCGCGGACAGCGGGCCCCGGTAGGGCACCTGGCCCTCGATGCCCTCGGGCACCAGCTTCTCGTCGGAGGCGACGCCCTCCTGGAAGTAGCGGTCCTTGGAGAAGGAGCGCTGCTCGCCACGGGACTGCATGGCTCCCAGGGAGCCCATACCGCGGTACGACTTGAACTGCTTGCCGTTGATGAAGAGCAGTTCGCCCGGCGACTCCTCGCAACCCGCCAGGAGCGAACCCAGCATCACCGTGTCGGCGCCGGCGACCAGGGCCTTGGCGATGTCACCGGAGTACTGCAGACCGCCGTCGCCGATGACCGGGACACCGGCCGCCTTGGCGGCGAGGGAGGCTTCGTAGATGGCGGTGACCTGGGGTACGCCGATGCCGGCGACCACGCGGGTCGTGCAGATGGAGCCGGGGCCGACACCGACCTTGATGCCGTCGACGCCCGCGTCGATGAGGGCCTGCGCGCCGTCACGGGTGGCGATGTTGCCGCCGATGACATCGACGCCCGCGGAGTTCGACTTGATCTTGGCGACCATGTCGCCGACCAGGCGGGAGTGGCCGTGCGCGGTGTCGACGACGATGAAGTCGACGCCCGCCTCCATGAGGGCCTGGGCGCGCTCGAAGGCGTCACCGGCCACGCCGACGGCCGCGCCGACCAGCAGGCGCCCCTCGGCGTCCTTCGCGGCGTTCGGGTACTTCTCGGCCTTCACGAAGTCCTTGACCGTGATGAGGCCCTTGAGGACGCCCGCGTCGTCGACCAGCGGAAGCTTCTCGATCTTGTGGCGGCGCAGCAGCTCCATGGCGTCGGTGCCGGAGATGCCGACCTTGCCGGTGACCAGCGGCATCGGCGTCATGACCTCGCGCACCTGGCGCGAACGGTCGGTCTCGAAGGCCATGTCGCGGTTGGTGACGATGCCGAGGAGCTTGCCGCCGCCGTCGGTCACCGGCACGCCGGAGATGCGGAACTTGGCGCAGATCGCGTCGGCCTCGCCGAGCGTCGCGTCCGGGTGGACCGTGATCGGGTCGGTCACCATGCCGGACTCGGAGCGCTTCACCAGGTCGACCTGGTTGGCCTGGTCCTCGATGGACAGGTTGCGGTGCAGCACGCCGACACCGCCCTGGCGGGCCATCGCGATGGCCATGCGGGACTCGGTCACCTTGTCCATGGCCGCCGAGAGCAGCGGGATGTTGACCCGCACGTTCTTCGAGATGTGCGAGGCGGTGTCGATCTCGTCGGGTGCCATGTCCGACGCGCCCGGCAGCAGCAGCACGTCGTCGTAGGTCAGCCCGAGTGTCGCGAATTTGGCGGGCACTCCGTCGACGTTGGCAGTCATGACACCTTCCCCAAATGGCCTTGATCGGTGCGGATGTCCATGCTAACGGGAAGCAAGGGTCTCCCATTCCACGGTTCGGATCGCCCTCGGGCTTCGTAGGTTCGTACGGGTGGCACGCCGGGACCGTTCACCCGTCGGCCCGACAGCCTGGTCCCCGGGATTCGCCGTCCCGTCACCGCGGTGGCGTACGGATCCCCCGGCGGGGTTTCTCCCGACGATGCCGCATTCCACCGTGTCCGTTCTCACGTTTGCGGTAAGAAACCGTCTCTACCGCCGGCATCGCTGCCACCGCCGACGCCGTGACGGCGCACGACGGAGCGGCACACCGAGCGCCGGCTTATCGAGCACCGCAGGACGCGGCACCGGACACGGTCCGACATCGACGCGGCAGAACACCGCCCCGGGGGGACGCCACGCACGCCCGCACCTTCGACCGCCCTCGCGCACTCCGGCACGCGGCGCACCTCCGGCGGCCGCGCCTACTGCTCCGCCAGCGCCCGCAACCGGCTCAGCGCACGGTGCTGAGCCACCCGGACCGCTCCCGGGGACATCCCCAGCATCTGCCCCGTCTCCTCGGCGGTGAGGCCCACCGCGATACGCAGCAGAAGCAGCTCGCGCTGGTTCTCGGGGAGGTTGGCCATCAGCTTCTTGGCCCATTCGGCGTCACTGCTGAGCAGCGCGCGCTCCTCGGGACCGAGGGAGTCGTCGGGGCGCTCGGGCATCTCGTCCGAGGGGACAGCCGTCGACCCGGGATGGCGCATCGCGGCGCGTTGCAGGTCGGCGACCTTGTGCGCGGCGATGGCGAAGACGAACGCTTCGAAGGGCCGCCCGGTGTCCTTGTAGCGGGGCAGGGCGAGGAGTACCGCGACGCAGACCTCCTGCGCAAGGTCCTCCACGAAGTGCCGCGCGTCGCCCGGCAGCCGGGACAGACGCGTGCGGCAGTAGCGCAATGCCAGAGGATGAACATGAGCGAGCAGATCGTGTGTGGCCTGCTCGTCGCCGTCGACCGCGCGATGGACGAGCGCACCGATCACCGTCGTCTCGTCGTCACGCATCGGTCCATGGTGCCTCGGCGTCGTTCTGTCCGTGGCACCGCGTCCGTAGTTGTGCACCGAAGCGTTATGAGCAGGTGCGCCGGAACTCATCTCCGTCGCCCTCCTCTTCCGCTCGACCGACTCGTCCCCGAGGAACTCCACACCTCAAGGATGCGGCATCGGCGGCGAAACGAGCAGCGGGCACCCGGCGCGCCCCCTTGAAGGCCCCGCCCGCCATACGACAGGCGGGGTGCGTCGTACCCCCGCGACGGCTCACCCAGTGCCGCGGCAGGCAGCGTTTGCCCTTCGAGGAGCGGCGTCCGGTGCGCGCTCTCGGCGTGCCGGCCGGAAGTCCTCGTACTGGACGTACTCGGGCTTTCGGCCGGTGCGGCGAGAGTGCGTGCCGGGCGTCGCGACGGGGCGGGCGTCGCCTGCCGCGGCACTACCGGACCAGGCCCCACCGGAATCCGAGCGCCACGGCGTGCGCGCGGTCCGAGGCGCCGAGCTTCTTGAAGAGCCGCCGGGCGTGCGTCTTCACGGTGTCCTCGGAGAGGAACAGCTCACGGCCGATCTCCGCGTTGGAGCGGCCGTGGCTCATGCCTTCGAGGACCTGGATCTCACGCGCGGTGAGCGTGGGAGCGGCACCCATCTCGGCCGAGCGCAGTCTGCGCGGGGCGAGCCGCCAGGTCGGGTCGGCGAGCGCCTGGGTCACGGTCGCGCGCAGTTCCGCCCGGGAGGCGTCCTTGTGCAGATACCCGCGGGCCCCGGCGGCGACGGCGAGTGCCACGCCGTCCAGGTCCTCCGCCACGGTGAGCATGATGATGCGCGCACCGGGGTCGGCGGACAGCAGCCGCCGAACCGTCTCGACGCCGCCCAGACCGGGCATGCGTACGTCCATCAGAATCAGGTCCGAACGGTCGGCGCCCCATCGGCGGAGCACCTCTTCTCCGTTGGCCGCAGTCGTCACGCGCTCGACGCCGGGCACGGTCGCCACCGCACGGCGGAGCGCCTCTCGGGCAAGCGGGGAGTCGTCGCAGACGAGGACGGATGTCATGGCCGCCCTCCGCAGCTGATGCGCGTCACCTTGAGCCTCCAGGCTGGTACGAATCGTCACCTGTGCGGTCGACACTCGCCGACGGAAACTGCCGTCTGCCCGAGCGCTTGTTCCTTCAACCGCCTTCGCAATCTCAACGATGGTCACTCGAAAGAGTTACGGGGCAGCCAGTCATCTTCGGCACTCTACGTGAGGGCACGGACACGGTGCAGACATGCACAACGGACCCTCAATCTTTCAACACAACCTATGCCCCATTCAGCCTGTTTTCTTCCCATTTACTGGTGTCTGCGGCTAGATTCGCAATGAGTCATATTTTCATCTCCTTAGATCGTAGATGTACGGTCGGTGGGCACAGAGCATCCCAGAACGCCAACAAGGGGACACGCAATGGCAGATTTCTCCCGCCTTCCCGGTCCGAACGCGGATCTCTGGGACTGGCAGCTCCTCGCGGCATGCCGTGGGGTCGACAGCTCGCTCTTCTTCCATCCGGAGGGCGAGCGCGGTGCGGCACGGAGCGCTCGCGAGAACTCGGCCAAAGAGGTCTGTATGCGATGCCCGGTACGCGCCCAGTGCGCCGCTCACGCGCTGGCGGTGCGCGAGCCGTACGGGGTGTGGGGCGGGCTGACCGAGGACGAACGCGAAGAACTCATGGGACGGGCACGAAACCGGCTGGTGACGGCGTCGGCCACCGGGAGCGGTTCCGCTTCGAACACTTGAAGGAACGTTTCTGCGTTGATGAGTCCGCAGCCGGGCGCACAGGTGTGCCGCTGAGCGGGCGCACGTCGGCATGCCCGCGTACGGGCGCGCACGCGCGCGTCCCCGACCTGCGTACGGCGCCGGCGGTCCTCCGCCGCCGTCAGCGGGCCGCGGCCCGGGCCAGCTGGTCCAGCGTCGCCGCCACCGCCGGCACCTGGGAGAGATCCGGCAGCGTCAGCGCGACGATCTCCCGCCACACCGGCGGCTCCACGGTCACGGCGCAGGCGCCCTTGGGGCGTACGGACTCGATCGCGAGCTCCGGCAGCACGGCGACCCCGAGACCCGCGCCGACGAGTCCGACCACCGCCGGATAGTCGTCGGTGGCGAAGTCGATGCGGGGCACGAAACCCTCGCGGCGGCAGACCTCCACCAGTTGCCCCCGGCACCGCGGGCAGCCCGCGATCCACGGTTCCCCGGCGAGTTCGCCGATGGCGACCGACCCCGCGCGGGCGAGCCGGTGCCCCTCGGGGACCAGCCCGACGAGCCGGTCGCGCAGCAGCGGCCGTACGACCAGGTCGTCCCACTCCTCGACGCCCGCCGCTCCCTCGTACCGGAACGCGAGCGCGATGTCGCAGTCGCCGTCGCGGAGTTTGTCGACGGACTCCGGCGGCTCGGCCTCCTCCAGGGAGACCCGGGTGCCGGGATGCGCGGCGCGCAGGGCGGCCAGAGCCGTGGGGACGAGCGTCGAGCTGCCGCTGGGGAAGGAGACGAGCCGGACCCGGCCCGCGCGCAGGCCCGCGATCGCGGCGACCTCCTCCTCGGCGGCGGTCAGTCCCGCGATGATGCCGGCCGCGTGCCGGACCAGCGCCTCGCCCGCCTGGGTCAGGCGCATCTCGCGGCCCGTCCGGATCAGCAGCGGTGTACCGACGGACGATTCGAGCGCCTTCATCTGCTGGCTGACGGCCGGCTGGGTGCAGCCCAGGTCGCGTCCCGCCGCCGAGAAGGAACCGGTGGCGGCGACGGCGCGCAGAACACGGAGATGACGGGCCTCGATCACCCTTCGAGCATAAGCGAGACTTGGGTACGGTGGCGAATATCGCGTCGACGCTTTGGCCTCCATCGCCTAGCGTGCTGCCATGCAGCTTCTGTCTCTGAACCTGGGCCGTGCGCACGCCGTCCCCTACACGGACCAGGCCGCGGGTGTGACCGGCATCGACAAGCGGCCGGTGGACGGGCCGGTGCGGGTGACGGCCCCCGGGCCCAAGGGGGTCGGCGCGAGCGGTCTGGCCGGGGACACGGTGTGCGACCTGCGCCACCACGGCGGGAACGACCAGGCCGTCTACGCGGTCGCCCGCGAGGACCTCGACGACTGGGAGCGCGAGCTCGGCCGGCCACTGGTGAACGGCGCCTTCGGCGAGAACCTCACGACGCGGGGGCTGGACGTGTCCGGCGCGCGGATCGGTGAGCGCTGGCGGGTCGGCTCCGTGCTGGTCCTGGAGGTCACCTCCGGACGCATCCCCTGCCGTACGTTCCAGGAGCACCTCGGGGAGCGGGGCTGGGTGAAGCGGTTCACCCGGAAGGCCGCGCCCGGCGCGTATCTGCGGGTCGTCGAGCCCGGCGAGATCCGCGCGGGCGACCCGATCGAGGTCGTGCACCGGCCGGAGCACGAGGTGACGGTCGCGGTCGAGTTCCGCGCCATGACGACCGAACGCGAGCTGTTGCCCGGGCTGTTGGCCGCGGGCCGGGCACTGCGTCCGGAGGCGTTGGCGGCGGCGGAGAAGTACGTGGCGCGACAGGGCGGATAGCGGTCGCGGCGGCGCGCGCGGGACACGGCCGGAGGCGTTGGCGGCACCGGCCGCGCGAGACGCGTGGAGCGGGGCCGGGGACCGGGAGGCGGGGGCGCGGTACGCCTGGTCCGGTCACTAGCCTTGGGCCATGACAACGGCTCTGATTACGGGATCGACCGCGGGCATCGGCGCCGCCTTCGCGCGCCGCCTCGCGGCTGACGGCCACAACCTCGTGCTGGTGGCGCGCGACACCGAGCGCCTGGCCGAGCAGGCGACGGAACTGCACGACCGGCACGGCATCGAGGCGGAGGTGCTGACCGCCGACCTGGCGACGGACGACGGCATCGAGACGGTGGCCAGGCGGCTGAGCGACCGCAGGAACCCGGTCGACCTGCTGATCAACAACGCCGGTTTCGGCAACAAGGGCCGCTATCTCGAGGTGTCGATGGCCGACGAGCTGACGATGCTCAAGGTGCACTGCGAGGCGGTGCTGCGGCTGACCTCGGCGGCGACCGCGGCCATGCGGGAGCGCGGCCGGGGCGGGGTCGTCAATGTGGCGTCGGTGGCCGCGTTCGTGCCGCGGGGTACGTACGGGGCGTCCAAGGCGTGGGTCGTGCAGTTCACGCAGGGCGCGGCCAGGGACCTGGCGGGCAGCGGCGTACGGCTGATGGCACTGGCCCCGGGCTTCGTGCGCACCGAGTTCCACCAGCGCGCCGGGATGGGCACGGACAACATCCCGAACTGGATGTGGCTCGACGCGGACAAGCTGGTCGCGGCGGCGCTCGCGGACCTGGCCCGCGGCAAGTCGCTGTCCATCCCCGACCTGCGTTACAAGGCGCTGATGGGTGTGGTGAAGGTGGCGCCGCGCGGGCTGCTGGGCGGGATCACGTCTAAGACGGGCCGCAAGTACGGGCCGCAGTAGAACGGCGGAGCCGTGGGACAGCGGGACAGTACGGCGGTGGAGCGGTACGGCGGGAGAGCAGCGGGACGGTAGGAACACGTACGTGCCTGCCACAGCGCTGAGGCCCAGCATCCCCGGAGGGAGCTGGGCCTCAGTGCTGTCCACCGGTGTGGACGCCTACCGAAGCGGGCGTCCGACCGGGTACGTCAGTGGGAGTGCCCGTGGCCGCCGTGGCCCGCGTCGGCCTCGTCCTCGGCCGGCTTCTCGACGACCAGGGTCTCGGTCGTGAGGAGCAGGGAGGCGATGGAAGCGGCGTTCTCCAGCGCGGAGCGGGTGACCTTGACCGGGTCGATGACACCGGACTTGACCAGGTCGCCGTACTCGCCGGTGGCGGCGTTGAAGCCCTGGCCCTTGTCGAGGTCGGCGACCTTGGAGGTGATGACGTAGCCCTCCAGGCCGGCGTTCTCGGCGATCCAGCGCAGCGGCTCGACGGCGGCGCGGCGGACGACCGCGACACCCGTGGCCTCGTCGCCGGTCTTGCCGAGGTTGCCCTCGAGGACCTTGACGGCGTGGACGAGCGCGGAGCCACCACCGGAGACGATGCCCTCCTCGACCGCGGCGCGGGTCGCGGAGATGGCGTCCTCCAGACGGTGCTTCTTCTCCTTGAGCTCCACCTCGGTGGCGGCGCCGACCTTGATCACGCACACGCCGCCGGCCAGCTTCGCGAGGCGCTCCTGGAGCTTCTCGCGGTCCCAGTCGGAGTCCGTGTTCTCGATCTCGGCCTTGATCTGGTTGACGCGGCCCACGACGGCGTCGTGGTCGCCGCCACCGTCGACGACGGTGGTGTCGTCCTTGGTGACCGTCACGCGGCGGGCGGTGCCGAGCACGTCCAGGCCGACCTGGTCGAGCTTGAGGCCGACCTCCTCGGCGATGACCTGACCGCCGGTGAGGGTGGCGAGGTCGCCGAGCATGGCCTTGCGGCGGTCGCCGAAGCCGGGGGCCTTCACGGCGACGGCGTTGAACGTGCCGCGGATCTTGTTGACGACCAGGGTCGACAGCGCCTCGCCGTCGACGTCCTCGGCGATGATCAGCAGCGGCTTGGAGGCGTTGGCCTGGATGACCTTCTCCAGCAGCGGCAGCAGGTCCTGGATGGAGCTGATCTTGCCCTGGTGGATGAGGATGTACGGGTCGTCGAGGACGGCCTCCATACGCTCCTGGTCGGACACCATGTAGGGCGAGAGGTAGCCCTTGTCGAAGGCCATGCCCTCGGTGAAGTCCAGCTCCAGACCGAAGGTGTTGGACTCCTCGACGGTGATGACACCGTCCTTGCCGACCTTGTCCATCGCCTCGGCGATGAGCTCGCCGACCTGGCTGTCCTGGGCGGACAGGGCGGCGACGGCGGCGATGTCGGACTTCTCGTCGATCGGGCGGGCGGTCGCGAGGAGCTCCTCGGACACGGCCTTGACCGCGGCGTCGATGCCCTTCTTGAGCAGCGCCGGGGAGGCACCCGCGGCGACGTTCTTCAGGCCCTCGCGGACGAGCGCCTGGGCCAGCACGGTGGCGGTGGTCGTACCGTCACCCGCGACGTCGTTGGTCTTGGTCGCCACCTCCTTCACCAGCTGGGCGCCGAGGTTCTCGTACGGGTCGTCGAGCTCGACCTCGCGGGCGATGGTGACGCCGTCGTTGGTGATGGTGGGGGCGCCGAACTTCTTGTCGATGACGACGTTGCGGCCCTTGGGACCGATCGTCACCTTGACGGTGTCGGCAAGCTTGTTGACGCCGCGCTCAAGGGCGCGACGGGCGTCCTCGTCGAACTTCAGGATCTTCGCCATGGGAGCGGTTCAGCCCTCTCGGAAATCGTGGGTGAAAACGAACCGCGCCCCCAGCGCCCGGCTTTATAAGGTCGCGGGGGCCAGGGGCGCAGTTCACTGCAGAACTGTGGTGAATTACTTCTCGATGATCGCGAGCACGTCGCGGGCCGAGAGGACGAGGTACTCCTCGCCGTTGTACTTCACCTCGGTGCCGCCGTACTTGCTGTACAGCACGATGTCGCCGGTGCTGACGTCGAGCGGCAGGCGCTCGCCGTTCTCGAAGCGTCCCGGGCCCACCGCGAGGACGACGCCCTCCTGGGGCTTCTCCTTCGCGGTGTCCGGGATGACCAGGCCAGAGGCCGTGGTCTGCTCGGCGTCCAGCGGCTGGACCACGACACGGTCCTCGAGCGGCTTGATGGCAACCTTGGAGCTGGTGGTCGTCACGATCCGGCCTCCCCCTTCGGAGATCTCACGGGGTTAACTGTCTGAGGTGGCGACCAGGTGGATCCGTCGTCGCGGGTGCCGGACCTGCCCGTCGCTATTGGCACTCTCCAGTGGCGAGTGCCAGGCCTGAGACTATGACCGCGATTAGCACTCGGTCAAGCGGAGTGCCAAAGGCATGCGGCGTGGCGTGGGGTTCGGGCCGGGGTTCGCCGATGTGGGCGCGCGCTGTTGGGGGCTACCGGCCCGTGCTGGAAGCCGCACCGGCTGAGGACGGCCGCCCGCGCCGGTGCGTCAGAGGTAGTTCTCCAGGCGGGCCGGGGTGAGGCCCTCCTCCTGGATGCGGCGCAGGAGTCGGGAGGTCGCCGCGACGAGGTTCGGCCCCTCGGAGCCGGACAGGATGTCGCCGGGGCGCAGCCGGTGGGCGTCGGCCTCCCTGCCCAGGACGACGGCCGCGACCCCGCAGTCGGCGGCGGCGCGCAGGGTGGTGGCGTCGTAGGTGCCGTAGGGGGGCCGGAAGAGCCGGGGGCGGATGCCGAAGCGGGCCTTGAGCTTCTCCTGCTGGCCGCAGATCTCGGCCCGCTGGCCCGCGTACGGCAGTCCGCGCAGCGAGGCGTGGTCGAGGGTGTGGTTCTGCACGCTCGCGCCGACCTCCCGCAGCCGCGCGAAGTGGCCGTAGCCGGGTCCGACGACATGGTCGGTGAGGAACATGCTGACCGGCAGCCGCAGTTCACGCACCATGTCGACGAACCGCGGATCGCGCTCGACGCCGTCGTCGTACGTCAGGAAGACCACCTTGTCGCGGGTGGGTACGCGGCCGACGACGGGGACGAGCCCCGTCCGGCCGCGGTGCAGGCCCCTGCGCGCGGGCGGCCGCGGGGCCGGGGCGAGCGGGGCGGACAGCCCCCAGCGCCGGTACGTCGCCGACGCCGGTCCGTGCGGGCGGGTCCTGCCCACCTCCTGCGCGGCCTTCTTGCCCAGGCGCTCGATCGGGTCCACGGACTGGGCGCAGCCGGCCAGCAGGACGGCGGCGAGCACGGTGGCCAGCGCGGCGGACACCCGTGCACGCACCCGGGTGCCCGGGGCCCGCGATCCGCCTCTCACAGGCTCATCATCCGCAGGCCGTGCGCGGGCCCCACCTCCGCGGACCCGCCGCCCGTACAGCCGGAAGCGAGGCCGATGACGGCGAGGGCGGCGATCCCGCTTCGGACGCTCGTCCGGTTCGCGTCATTTTTATCGGCTTGTCGTACTGATCGCATGGTGACGAATCCTCCCAGGCCAGAGCCCGTACGGTGCTTCGACACCGCGACCGCACGCGCACCGTCCACCGACTGGCCCACACTGACCGACAATGGGCCGGTGAACGACGTCTCCTTCGCCTCCCTGCTCACCCCCGAGGGCCACGCGCTGCTCGACGAGGTGCGCGGCACCGACCCGGCCCAGGAACTGGCCGTCGCCACCCGACTGCGCCGCACGCATCCGGCCGAGCTGGTCTCTGCGGCGCTCGGGCAGGCGCGGCTGCGGCAGCGGGCGGCGGCGAAGTTCGGCGCCGAGGACGCGGAGCGCATGTTCTTCACGCCGAACGGGGTCGAGCAGTCGACCCGTACGACGGTCGCCACACACCGCGCGGAGCGTCTGCGCGCCCTCGGTGTGCGCTCGGTCGCCGACCTCTGCTCCGGTATCGGCGGCGACGCGATCGCGCTGGCCCGCGCCGGTATCCGCGTCCTCGCCGTCGACCGGGACCCCCTGGCGGCCGCCGCCGCCCGCGCGAACGCCGACGCGCTCGGGCTCTCCGGCCTGATCGAGGTGCGCGAGGCGGACGTCACGGAGGTGGACACGGCCCCGTACGACGCCGTCTTCGTGGACCCGGCACGGCGGGGCGGCAGGGCGGGCGGGCGGATCTTCGACCCCGAGGCGTACTCACCGCCGCTCTCCTGGGCGGTCGGGGCGGCCCTGAAGTCCCCGCTCGCCGCCCTGAAGATCGCCCCGGGCATCCCGCACGAGACGGTCCCGGCCGAGGCGGAGGCCGAGTGGATCTCGGACGGCGGGGACGTGAAGGAGGCCGTGCTGTGGTTCGGCACGGAGCCGGGTCTGGTGCGGGCCACCCTGCTGCCGGGACCCCGCGTCCTGCGCGGCCGCGGTCTGCCCAACCCCTCGGTGCGGCCGGCCGGACGCTATCTCTACGAGCCCGACGGCGCCGTGATCCGCGCCCATCTGGTCGCCGAGGTGGCCGAGGACCTCGACGGCGGGCTCCTCGACGAGACCATCGCGTACATCACGGCGGACTCGCTGCGCCCGACCCCGTACGCCACCGCGTACGAGATCACCGACCGGCTCCCCTTCAACGTGAAGAAGCTGAAGGCGCTCTTGCGGGAGCGGGAGGTCGGCGTGCTGACCGTGAAGAAGCGGGGCTCGGCGGTCGAACCGGAGGAGCTGCGCAGGAAGGTCAAGCCGCAGGGTCCGCACGCGGCCACCGTCTTCCTGACCAGGGTCGCGGGGGCACCGACGATGCTGCTCGGTCACCCGGCCCGGCGGCACTCCGCCTGACGCCGCCGCCCGACGCCACCGCACGCCGCTAGCGGCACTCCTTCGCGCGTGCCTCCAGCAGTTTCCGTTCGCGTTCGTTGCGGGCCAGGCCCGCGGCCCGCTCGAACTCCGCCCGCGCCTCCCGCGTGCGCCCCAGCCGGGCGAGCAGGTCCCCGCGGACGCTGGGCAGCAGGTGGTAGTCGCGCAGGGCGGGTTCGGCCGCGAGCGTGTCGACGATGGCCAGGGCTGGGCCGGGGCCGTCCGTCATCGAGACGGCGACGGCGCGGTTCAGTTCGACGACGGGCGACGGGAAGCGGGCCGCGAGAAGTCCGTACAGGGTGGCGATCTGCCGCCAGTCCGTGTCCTCGTACCGGTAGGCCTGGGCGTGGCTGGCGGCGATGGCCGCCTGGAGGGCGTACGGACCCGGGGCGCCCGTGGTGACGGCGTTCGCGCGGGCCAGGGCGGCGAAACCGCGGTGGATCAGCAGGCGGTTCCAGCGGCGGCGGTTCTGGTCCCTGAGGAGGACCGGCTCACCCAAGGGCCCGGTGCGGGCGGCGGCGCGGGACTCCTGGAGCTCCAGCAGCGCGACGAGCCCGTGCACCTCGGGCTCCTTGGGCATCAGCTCGGCCAGGACGCGGGCCAGGCGGAGGGCCTCCTCGCACAGCGCGGGGCGCAGCAGATCGTCGCCGGCCGTGGCCGCGTACCCCTCGTTGAAGACGAGGTAGATGACCTCGAGGACCGAGCCGAGCCGGCTCTCCCGGTCCGGGCCGCAGGGGACCTCGAAGGGGACCCCCTTCGTCGCCAGCGTCCGTTTGGCGCGCACGATGCGCTGGGCGATCGTCGCCTCCGGCGCGAGGAAGGCGCGGGCGATCTCCGGCGTGGTCAGCCCGCCGAGCAGGCGCAGCGTGAGGGCGATGCGGGCCTGGGCGGACAGCACCGGGTGGCAGGCGGTGAACACCAGCCGCAGGAGGTCGTCGTCGATGTCGTCCGGGTCGGAGGGTTCCTCGAAGGGGACGGTCGTCTCCAGGTCACGCCCGATCTCCTCCAGCTTGCGCGCGTAGCGCTCCCGGCGGCGTACCAGGTCGATCGCACGGTGCTTGGCCGTCGCCATGAGCCAGGCGCCGGGGTTGTCCGGTACTCCGTCCCGTGGCCACTGCTCCAGCGCCGCGACCAGGGCGTCCTGGGCCAGTTCCTCGGCGATGCCGACGTCCCGGACGACGCGGGTGACGCCGGCGATGATCCGGGGCGACTCGATCCGGAAGATCGTCTCCACGGTCTCGTCGGCGCCGGACGGGGTGACGGTGGGCTGCTGTTCCACAGCCCACCATCAGACACCAGCGGACCGGCTGGGCCAAGCCGCCGCTCAGCCTTCGGCGATCTCGCGCACCTCGCAGGTCACCGTCCAGTGCTCCTCGTGCGTCTTCAGGAACCGCTTGGTCCACTCCAGCGCCTCGGCCATGTCCTTGCACTGCATGAGCGCGTAGCCGCCGACGACCTCCTTGGACTCGGTGAAGGGGCCGTCGGTGACGGACAGCTGCCCACCCGCCCAGTGCACCCGCTTGCCCTGGGCGGTCGGCGTCAGTCCGGCGGTGTCGAGCATGACCCCCGCCTTGGTGATCTCCTCGATCAGCTCGCCCATCCGCTGCATCAGCTCGGGGCTCGGGCCCTCGGCGGGGGCGTTGGTCTCGTCGATGCGGACCAGGGACAGGTAGCGGGGCATGGTGGCTCCTTCGGTGCGGAGGGCGGGGCTTCTCCCCGCCTCTCATCCCTGCGTCGATCGGGTGGCGACGGTTTCGACACCGTCCCCGGAAAACCTCGAAGATTCTTTTCGCGATTCTCTTCGAGCGCCGCCGGACGGCTTCGCGAAGCCTGTCCGAGCGTTGCCCGGGCGGTCGGCGGAACGGCCTCCGGAGGGCTCGGGGCCGGCGGACAGCTGAGGGGCGGCTGTCCGGAAGGGCCGTCCGGAACGGCTGTCCGGGGAGCACTACCGTCCGTACCCGCCGTGTGCGATTTTTCCCGTATGCCCTTCGACCACAACGACCACTACCACCGGCTCCTGCTGCGGAAACTGCCCGGGCACGGGCGCACCGCGCTGGACGTCGGCTGCGGCACCGGCCGCTTCGCGCGGCGGCTCGCCGCGCGCGGCTACGAGGTGGACGCCGTCGACCCGTCCGCGGAGGTGATCGCCGTGGCCGAACGGATCGGCGGCGGGCCCCGGTTCCGGCGGACGGACGCCGCCTCCGCCGGACTGCCGAAGGCGCACTACGACGTCATCACCTGCCTCGCGAGCCTGCACCACATGCCCTTCCGCACGGTGACCAGGTTCCGCGACGCGCTGGCGCCCGGCGGGGTGCTGCTGGTGCTGGGCTGCTACGCGGGGCACAGCTGGTGGGACCTCGCGGCCGTGCCCGCCGACGCGGTGGCCAGGGCCGGGGTGTCGGCGCGCGAACGGCTGCGCGGGAGCGGACCAGCGGTGGTCCCGGCGCCGGTGCGCGCGCCGCGGATGCCGCTCACCGATGTCCGCGCCGAGGCGGCCCGCCTGCTGCCGGGCGCCCGCGTCCGCCAACTCCTCTACTGGCGCTATCTGCTGACGTACACGGTCACTTGAGCGACGCCCACAGCTCGCCCGCCGCCGGCTCGCGCGCCACCACCCGGTTGGCGTCCGAGGGGGCCGTCACCACCGGCATCATGACCGTCCTGACGTGGTCGGCGGACAGTGCCCCGAGGCTCTGGCCGAGCTTCGTCAGCTCGCCGAGGGAGTCGAGGCCCGTGTCCGTGGTGAGGCTTCCGGTGACCGCGTCGGCGACCTGGTAGAGCTTGGCGGGGCTGGTCAGCAGGGACGTCGAGGAGATCTGTTCCAGCAGCGCCTTGACCAGCTTCTGCTGGAGCCCGATGCGGCCGAGGTCGCTGCCGTCGCCTATGCCGTGCCGGGTACGGGCCAGCGCCAGGGCGCGGGTGCCGTCCAGGAGATGGGTGCCCGCCTTCAGGTGCAGACGGCTCTGGTCGTCGTCGATGTCCTCGTCCGTCGTGACCGTGACCCCGCCGAGCGCGTCCACCAGCTTCGCGAAGCCCGAGAAGTCGATCTCCAGGTAGTGGTCCATGCGGACGCCCGTCAGGGACTCGACGGTCTTCACGGCGCAGACCGGTCCGCCGACCGAGTACGCGCTGTTGAACATCGTGCCGTACGCCACCGAGGTGGTCCCGCCGGACGGGGTCGGACAGGACGGGCGGGTCACCAGGGTGTCCCGGGGGATGCTCACCACGGTCGCGCCGGTGCGTCCCTCGTCGATGTGGACGACCATCGCCGTGTCCGAACGGGCACCGCCGCTGTCGCCGCCGCCGAGCGCGGCGTTCGCCTTCCCGCTGCGCGAGTCGGAGCCGAGGACCAGGATGTTCAGGGACCCGCTCGGCAGCGGGGCGGCGGACGCGGACGAGGAGGGTGCCGGCACCGCCTTCGCCGGGCGGTTGTCGCCGAGCGCCCCGTCGATGTCGACGCTCCTGATGTTCTGGTCGAGGTGCCAGTAGGCCCAGCCCGCCGCGCCGATGCCCAGCACCAGGACTCCGGCCAGGGCGAGCCCGACGGCCTTCAGCCCCCGCCGCCGGACCACCGGCTCCGTCCCGTCCCCGCTCTCGTCGTGTTCCGTCACGGCGAGGAACATAAGTGCGAATTATGTCGAGCAATGACGCAGAGGGGCCTTTTCTTCGGAAAATCTCACTTTTCTCAGACCGATATCAGCCCGCAGGCACCGCGGGCACCGCATGGGCATCGCCATCGCAGGCACCGCATGGGCACCGCAGGCACCTGATGACGCATCGACAACGACCACATCGTCCCGCGCCGGGGAGCGACCCGGTCCCTCCCCCCTCACCCGAACACTCCCGTCCGTCCGAACGCCAATGCCCCGTCCGAACGCCGCCTCCCTCGCCCGAAGGCCGCACCTCGGCCCGAAAGTTTCGACGACACGATCGACACGCTTCGGCGGGCCCGGAAGGTGCACTCCCACCGCTCACGCCGGAGGCGCCCCCGTGCTGCTGCGGACCACCAGGCTGGTCGCCAGCTCCATCCGCGTTCCTGCCGCGGGCCTCTCCTGACGGCCCAGTTCGAGCACCAGCTTCGCCGCCGCCTCGGCCATCTCCGTGAGCGGCTGCCGTACGGTCGTCAGCGGCGGCCCCACCCAGCGCGCGACCGGCAGATCGTCGAAGCCGACGACACTCAGGTCCTCGGGGACACGCAGCCCCAGCTCGCGGGCCGCCTCGTAGAGGCCGAGCGCCTGGAGGTCGTTGCCGGCGAAGACGGCCGTGGGCCGGTCGGGCATGCGCAGGAGGTCGAGCCCGGCCCGGTAGCCGCTCTCGTGGTGGAAGGTGCCGGGGCGGATCAGCCCGGAGTCGACGGGCAGCCCCGCCGTCTCCAGCGCCGCCCGGTAGCCGTCGACCCGGGCGCGGCTGCACATCATCCGCGAGGGTCCGGTGATCGCGCCGATCCGGGTGTGACCGAGCTCGATCAGATGACGCGTCGCGGCGAGCCCGCCCTGCCAGTTGGTGGCCCCGATGGACGGCACGTCGTCACCCGGGTCACCGGCCGGATCCATCACCACGAACGGGATGGACCTGCTGGTCAGCAGCGCGCGCCCGGACTCGTCGAGCCCGGACAGCACGAGGATCACTCCGTGCGGGCGGCGCGCCGCGACCTGGTCGGCCCAGGTCCGGCCGGGAGTCAGCCGCCCGGCGCTCTCGGACAGCACCACGCTCAGCCCCTCCTCCCGGGCCACGTTCTCCACGCCCCGGATGACCTCCATCGCCCAGGCGCTCTCCAGCTCGTGGAAGACCAGGTCGATGAGGGGCGACCGGCCCCCCTCTCCTCCGCGCCGCCGGTATCCGTGGCCGCGCAGCAGCTCCTCGACCCGGGTGCGGGTCGCGGGGGCGACATCGGCGCGGCCGTTGAGCACCTTCGAAACAGTCGGAGCCGAGACCCCGGCCTCGCGGGCGATCTCGGCGAGGGTCGCGGTCCGCGCTTCCACGGAATTCCCAGGCTTCATGCCCGCGATCGTATCCCTGCGCGACCTCTTGACGAACTCTCAGGATCGCCCTACGTTCCCGGAACATTCGATGTTCGTATCGAAACATTCGCGCCGACTCGTCGTGGAGTCTTCGCGCATACCGAGAGGTGCCGTCCCATGGAGTCCTACAGCAGGCGTTGGTTCCTCGGCGCGGGCGCGACCGCCCTGGCCTCCGTCGGCGGGCTCACCGCCTGCGGCTCGGGCGGCGGTTCGGGCGGCGGCGGCACGCTCACCGCGTTCGTCTACGGGGACGACGCGGCGAAGATCCAGGTCAAGTCCGTCGACCGGTTCAACGCGTCGGCCGCCGCGAAGAAAGCCAAGGGCACGGTCAAGCTCCAGAAGGTGCCCGCCACGGACTACCCGGCGAAGCTGCGCACCGCGATGGGCTCGCCCAACGCCCCCGACGTGTTCTTCAACTGGGGCGGCGGCTCGATCAAGGCGTACAAGGACGCAGGCCAGCTCGTGGACCTGACCGACGTCATCGCGTCCGACCCGGTGCTCAAGAGCGGCTTCCTGCCGTCGGTGCTCAGCGCGGGCGGGCTGGACGGCAAGAACTACGGCGTTCCGATGCGGGGCATGCAGCCCGTGATCCTCTTCTACAACAAGACCGTCTTCGCCGAGCACAAGCTCCAGCCGCCCACCACCTGGGACCAGTTGCTCGACATCAACGCCAAGCTGAAGAAGGCGAAGATCACCCCGTTCGCGCTGGGCGGCTCGGACATCTGGCCCGAGCTGATGTGGCTGGAGTACCTGGTCGACCGGATCGGCGGCCCCGACGTCTTCGAGAAGATCAAGAACGGCGACGCCTCCGGCTGGGGCGACGCTGCCGTCCTCAAGGCCGCCGAGACCGTCAAGGAGCTGATCGACGACGGCGCCTTCGGCAAGGGCTACAGCTCGGTGGGCTACGGCAACGGCGGCGCTCCCGCGGTCTTCGCCAAGGGCAGGGCGGCGATGCACCTGATGGGGTCGTGGGAGTACTCCACGCAGCTCGGCAAGTTCCCGGACTTCGCCAAGAACAACCTGGGATGGTGCGCCTTCCCGAAGATCGAGGGCGGCGCCGGCAACATCCGCAACGTGGTCGGCAACCCCACCAACTACTGGTCGGTGAACGCCCGTACCTCCAACAAGGACGCGGCGATCGCCTTCCTGCGGGACAGTGCCTCCGAGGCCTACACCAAGGAACTCATCGCCAACGGCGACGTGCCGGCCACCTCGAACGCGGCGAGCCTGCTGGACGCCTCCCCCAACCCGGAGTTCGCCAAGTTCCAGTACCAGATGGTCCAGGACGCACCGGCGTTCACGCTGAGCTGGGACCAGGCGGTCGCCCCGAACGTCTCGACCCCGATGCTCACCGAGGTCAACAAGCTGTTCGTGGGCAAGTCCTCGCCGACGCAGTTCGTGTCCGCGCTCGAGGGGCTGAAGTGAGCACGACGCACCTCAAGGGCGGCCCGCGCACCGCGGGCCGCCCCCGCTCCGCCGCACGCGGCAGGGCGGGCCGCCCGAGCGCGGCGCTGGCCCTGCCCGGAATCCTGTTCTTCGTGTTCTTCGCCGTCGCCCCGATGGTGCTGGCCTTCTACCTCTCCTTCACGCAGTGGAACGGCCTGGGCGACCCGCGGCCGGTGGGCCTCGCGAACTGGCGCAAGCTGCTGAACGACGACCGGCTCACCCAGTCCCTGACGGTCACCGTGGGGCTGACCGCGGCGAGCTGGGTGTTCCAGACGGTGATCTCGCTGCTGCTCGGCGTGTGGGCGGCGGGCAGGCAGCGCAACCGCGCGGTCCTCTCGGCGATCTTCTTCACGCCGTTCCTGCTGTCGTCGACGGCGATCTCGCTGCTGTTCTACGCGCTGCTCGACCCGAACTTCGGCATCATCCACGCGGACACCCTCGGCACGACCAGCGGAGCGTTCCTCGCGATCGTCTTCGTCGGCGGCTGGCAGTTCATCCCGTTCCACACGCTCATCTACCAGGGTGGCGCACGGCAGATCCCCGAGGTGCTCTACCAGGCGGCGGCCATCGACGGCGCCGGACGCCTGCGGCAGTTCTTCTCGATCACCCTGCCGCAGCTGCGCAACACCGCCACCACGTCCGGTGTGCTGATGGTCGTCGGCTCGCTCACGTACTTCGAGACGGTCCTCATCCTCACCCAGGGCGGCCCCGGCACCGACACGGCGATCCTGCCGTATCTGATGTACCAGGCGGGCTTCAAGAGCTACGACTTCGGCTACGCGAGCGCGGTCGCCTCGTTCCTGGTGATCGCCGCGACCGCGTTGTCCCTGCTGATGGTGCGGTTGTCCGGCTTCGGCGCGATGCGCAGCACCCGGGAAGGAATGTGACGACGTGTCACACGACACCTTGCGGCGCCCGGTGAAGACGGCTCCCGCTCCAGGCCCCGACCGGACCCCGCCCCGCCGTAGGCACTGGTTCCGGCGTGCCAACCCGCTCGCCGGAGCCGGCTCGGTGATCTGGCTGGCCGTCGTGATCGTCCCGGTCTACGCGATGATCTCGTCCTCGCTCACCCACCAGAGCGAGGCGCTGGGCCACAACGCCCTCAAGCCGCCGTCCCACCCGACGCTGGACAACTACGACACCGTCCTGCACAACGGCTTCGGCCACCTGCTGTGGAACACCGCGCTCGTGGCGGCCGCGGTCGTCGTGATCGTCCTGGCGCTGTGCGTCCCGCTCTCCTACGTCGCCGTGCGGACCCGGAGCGTGTGGTCGGGGGCCGCCTTCCGGTTGTTCCTGCTGGGCGTCGCGATCCCGGCGCAGGCCGTCGTGGTCCCCCTCTACCTGATGATCACCAAGCTGAACCTCTACGACAGCCTGCTCGCGATCATCCTGCCGACGGCCGCCTTCGCGATGCCGGTGTCGGTGCTGGTCCTCACCGGCACACTGCGGGACATCTCGGAGGACCTGTACGAGGCGATGGGACTGGACGGCGCCTCCACCACCCGGATGCTGTTCCAGCTGGTCATCCCGCTGGCCAAGGGCGGCATCGGCACCGTGGTCGTCTACGCGGCGCTCCAGGCCTGGAACGGGCTCCTCTTCCCGCTGATCTTCACGCAGTCCGACGGCCCCCGGGTGCTGACCCTCGGCCTGTTCACCTACGTGAGCGAGTTCGGCGTGAACATCCCCGCGCTGCTGGCCTCCGTGGTCCTCTCCGGTGTCCCGATCTTCGTCGTGTACCTGGTGGCCCGCCGCGCACTGGTCGGCGGCCTCATGGGTGTGGGCGGCAAGTGAACGTGTACGACCAGGGGCAGTCGACCCCCTTTCCCCTGACAGGAGATTCATGACCACCGCTCCCTGGCGCGATCCCTCGCTGACCGCCGCCGTCCGCGTCGACGACCTGCTCTCCCGGATGACCCTGGAGGAGAAGACCGCCCAGCTGTACGGCGTGTGGGTGGGCGCGGCCACGGACGGCGACGGGGTCGCCCCGCTCCAGCACGAGATGACCGCCGGCCACGACTGGGACGAGCTGATCACGCTCGGGCTCGGCCAGCTGACCCGCTCCTTCGGCACCGCCCCGGTGGACCCGGAGCTCGGCGCGCGGGCTCTGGCCCGCGCCCAGCGCGCGATCGCCGACGCCGGCCGCTTCGGCATCCCGGCGGTCGCGCACGAGGAGTGCCTGGCGGGATTCACCGCCTGGCGCGCGACGGCCTACCCCGTCCCGCTCGCCTGGGGCGCCACCTTCGACCCGGAGCTGGTCGAGGAGCTGGGCGGACGCATCGGCGACGACCTGCGCTCGGTCGGCGTGCACCAGGGCCTGGCACCCGTCCTCGACGTGGTCCGCGACCTGCGCTGGGGCCGGGTGGAGGAGACGATCGGCGAGGACCCGTACCTCGTCGGCACGATCGGCACGGCCTATGTGCGGGGCCTGGAATCGGCCGGGATCATCGCCACGCTGAAGCACTTCGCCGGGTACGCGTCGTCGGCGGGGGCACGGAACCTCGCCCCGGTGCGAGCAGGCGCGCGGGAGTTCGCGGACGTCACGCTCCCGCCGTTCGAGATGGCGCTGCGCGAGGGCGGCGCCCGTTCGGTGATGGCGGCGTACAACGAGACGGACGGCGTCCCGGCGTCGGCGGACGCCCGGCTGCTGACCGAACTCCTGCGGGAGCGTTGGGGCTTCACCGGAACCGTGGTCGCCGACTACTTCGGCGTCGGTTTCCTCCAGACCCTGCACCGGGTGGCGGAAAGCCCGGCCGAGGCGGCCCACGCGGCGCTGGAGGCCGGCATCGACGTCGAACTGCCGACGGTGAACTGCTACGGAAAACCGCTGGTGGACGCCGTACGCAGCGGAAGCACCCCGGAGTCGCTGATCGACCGGGCGGCCCGCCGCGTACTGCTGCAGAAGTGCGGACTTGGCCTCCTGGACGAGGACTGGGAGCCCGAGCGCCAAGGCCCCGTCGACCTGGACTCGACGGCCAACCGCGCCCTGGCCGGCCGGCTGGCGGAGGCGTCGGTGGTCCTGCTGGACAACCCGGACGGGCTGCTGCCGCTGGCTCCCGAGACCCGGATCGCGGTCGTCGGCCCCCGTGCCGCGGACCCGCTCGCGATGCTCGGCTGCTACTCCTTCCCGTCCCACGTCCTCACGCACCACCCCGACGTGCCGATGGGAATCGGCATCCCCACCGTCCTCGTCGCGCTGCGCGCCGAACTCCCGGACACCAAGGTGACGTTCGCGCAGGGCTGCGGCGTCTCGGACCCCGACCCGTCCGGTTTCGCCGAGGCGGTGGCGCGGGCGTCGGAGGCCGATGTGTGCGTGGTCGTGCTCGGCGACCGCGCCGGCCTGTTCGGCCGGGGCACGTCCGGCGAGGGCTGCGACGCCTCCGACCTCCGGCTGCCCGGCGTCCAGGGCGAACTGCTGGACGCGCTGGTCGACACCGGCGTCCCGGTGGTGCTGGTCCTGCTGACCGGCCGCCCCTACGCGCTGGGCCGCTGGGAGGGCCGGCTGGGCGCCGTGGTGCAGGCGTTCTTCCCGGGCGAGGAGGGCGGCCCGGCGGTCGCCGGTGTGCTGTCCGGCCGCGTCAACCCCTCGGGGCGCCTCCCGGTGAGCGTGCCGCGGCTGCCCGGCGGCCAGCCGTGGACCTACCTCCAGCCCCCGCTCGGACTCGCGAGCGAGGTCAGCAACCTGGACCCCACCCCGCTCCACGCCTTCGGTCACGGCCACTCGTACACGACGTTCGCCTGGGAGGACTTCCGGGGAACGGACGCGGAGATCGCGACGGACGGCTCGTACGACCTCTCGCTCACCGTCCGCAACACCGGCGACCGCGACGGCGCCGAGGTCGTCCAGCTCTACCTGCACGACCCGGTGGCGTCGGTGACGCGTCCGGACGTCCGGCTGATCGGCTACCAGCGCCTGCGCCTGGCCCCCGGTGAGGCCCGCCGGGTCACCTTCGGCTTCCACGCGGACCTGTCGTCCTTCACCGACCGCTCGGGCGAGCGGGTGGTCGAGCCGGGCGCGCTGGAGCTGCGGCTGGGGGCGTCGAGCGCGGAGACCCGGCACACCGCGCGGTTGGCGCTGACCGGGCCGCGACGGGTACTGGGCCCGGACCGGCGACTGCGCTGCGAGGTGACGACGGACGGCTGAGGCACCGCCCGGACACCTCCACAGGCGGGAACGCTTGTGGAGGTGTCCGGGCGCCGGCCGTCACCGGCCCATCGGGGGCGGTCGGCGGACCTCACCGGCCCCGGTCAGTCCTCCGTCACGGACTCGAACCGCCACCGGTGGACGGCACGGGTCACCAACTCACCGTCCGGCTCGGGCAGTTCGGGCAGGTCCGCGTCGTAGTCGGCGTCCCACCAGGTGATGACGAGGACCCGGTCCCGCGGCGCCCGCAGGACCTCGCGCCGGACCGGCTCCCCCGCGGTCTCCTGCCGCCGCACCCAGGCGAGCAGTTCGTCGCCCCGCCCGTCGACGGCCCGCGCCTCCCACATCAGCGCGACGGTCACGAGTAGAGGTTCTCCTTGCTGACCTCGTGCACATGATCGTGCGTGTGCGCGTGGCCCGGCACGTGCGGGTCGGTCACCGGAAGCGACGAGTCCGCGGAGAGGTCCCAGTCGGAGGCCGCGCGCCCGCGCGCGACCATCTCCGCGCCCAGCGCCGCGACCATCGCCCCGTTGTCCGTGCACAGCTTCGGCCGGGGCACCCGCAGCCGGATCCCGGCGGCCTCGCAGCGTTCCTGGGCGAGCACCCGCAGCCGGGAGTTCGCGGCCACACCGCCGCCGATCATCAGGTGGTCGACGCCCTGGTCCTTGCAGGCCCGTACGGCCTTGCGGGTCAGCACGTCCACCACCGCCTCCTGGAAGGACGCGGACACGTCGCGCACCGGGACCTCCTCGCCCGCCGCCCGCTTCGCCTCGATCCAGCGGGCCACGGCGGTCTTCAGACCGGAGAAGGAGAAGTCGTACGCCGAGTCGCGCGGCCCGGTGAGCCCGCGCGGGAAGGTGATCGCCCTCGGGTCGCCCTCCTTGGCGTACCGGTCGATGACCGGACCGCCGGGGAAGCCGAGGTTCAGCACCCGGGCGATCTTGTCGAAGGCCTCGCCCGCCGCGTCGTCGATGGTCGCGCCCATCGGCCGGACGTCCGAGGTGATGTCGGTGGACAGGAGCAGCGACGAGTGGCCGCCCGAGACCAGCAGCGCCATCGTCGGCTCCGGCAGCGCGCCGTGCTCCAGCTGGTCCACGCAGATGTGCGAGGCGAGGTGGTTGACGCCGTACAGCGGCTTGCCCAGGGCGTACGCGTACGCCTTCGCCGCCGAGACCCCGACGAGCAGCGCGCCGGCCAGTCCGGGCCCGGCGGTCACCGCGATCCCGTCGAGGTCACGGGCGCTCACCCCGGCGTCCTTCAGGGCGCGCTGGATGGTCGGCACCATCGCCTCCAGGTGCGCGCGGGAGGCGACCTCCGGCACGACACCGCCGAAGCGGGCGTGCTCGTCGACGCTGGAGGCGATGGCGTCCGCGAGCAGGGTGGTGCCGCGGACGATGCCGACGCCGGTCTCGTCGCAGGAGGTCTCGATGCCGAGGACGAGCGGTTCGTCAGCCATTGATCTCGGTTCCTTGTACGCCGTTTACTGAGGTGGAGGGGTCGTTGAGGCGCATCACCAGGGCGTCGACGTTCCCCGGCTGGTAGTAGCCGCGCCGGAAGCCGATGGGTTCGAAGCCGAAGCGCTCGTACAGCTTCTGCGCGCGTACGTTGTCGACGCGGCACTCGAGCATCACCTCGGCGCACTCGAACGCGGTGGCGGCCCGCAGCAGTTCGGCCAGCAGCCGGGCGCCGAGGCCGGTGCCCCACTGCTCACGTCGGACGGCGATCGTCTGCACGTCGCCGAGGTCACCGGCGGCGGCGAGCCCCGCGTACCCGACGAGCCGGTCGCCGTCGAGCGCGACCACGTACCGGCGAGTGGCCTCCGGCCCTCGGGCGTGGGCCAGCTCGGACCAGAACATCCCCCGCGACCAGGCGTCCGCGGGGAAGAGGACCTTCTCCAGCTCCAGGACGGGATCGATGTCCCACCAGCGCATCTCGCGCAGCACGGCGGTCACTTGGGGGTGACCACCTTGTAGTTCTTGGGCACCTGGGCGTCCGGGCGGCGCAGATAGAGCGGCCGGGGCGGCTCCAGCTCCTCGCCCGCGGCCAGCCGCTCCGCCGCCAGCGACGCGAGCGCGGCCGCCGAGACGTGCTCGGGCGCTCGGGGGTCCGGGAAGCTGTCGGGGTAGAGCAGGGCGCCCGCGCCGACGGCGGGCAGGCCGTCGAGGGCGAGGTCGCCGGGCCGGTCGACGGCGGGCTCGGAGACCCGGGTGCGCGAGTCGGCGTACCGGGCCCAGTACACCTCCTTGCGCCGCGCGTCCGTCGCGACGACGAAGGGGCCGTCGATGTCGGCGGCGTAGGCGAGCGCGTCGAGGGTGCACAGACCGTGCACCGGGACGCCGAGCGCGAGGCCGAAGGTGTCGGCGGTCATGAGGCCGACACGAAGCCCCGTGTACGGGCCGGGGCCGACGCCGACGACGACGCCGGTGACGGCGTCGAGCCGCAGGCCCGCCTCGGTGAGCACGCGGTCGACGGCGGGCAGCAGCAGCTCTCCGTGCCGGCGCGCGTCCACCTGGCTCGACGAGGCGATGACGGACGTGCCGTCGTGCAGGGCGACGGTCACGGCGGGGGTGGCGGTATCCAGAGCGAGCAAGAGCACGCAAACAGCGTACGGCGCCCGGGGGGTGTCCGGCGGACGGATGCACGGCCGCCGCGGTCTGCCGGACCCGTGCTGCTACCGTCACCACACAGGACATATTGGGCGCGATCAAGGTACGAGAGGTGGCACAGGGTGGCCAGGAGCAGCTCGGGATTCGTGGCCGGGCTCACCGCCGCGGCCCTCGCCGTGGTCGGCTTCCTCGCCTACCAGGCGTCGGCGAACGCGCCGGACCACCTGGCCGGGCCCCACGTGGGCACGTCCCCCGGGGTCTCCACCACGAAGGCACCCCGGGACCGGAAGAACCCGGCGGCGCTGCCCGGTGACTCCGGCACCGGCGAGCGGGTCGTCTACTCGATCGACGACGACCGGGTGTGGCTGGTCGGGGCGGACGACAGGACCCGGCGCACCTTCGCGGTCACGCCCGGCACGCTGGACCCGGTGGTGGGCACGTACGCCGTCACCTCGCGCGGCAGGATCGTCACCGGATCGGACGGCGCGCATATCGAGCACGTCGTACGGTTCAGCGTGGTCGACGGCATCGTGATCGGCTTCAGCGCGGCCACGGACGGCTCGACGGCCGCCCCGGACCCCGGGAAGAAGCTCGGCGGCATCCGCGAGTCCCGCGCCGACGGCGACGCGATGTGGACCTTCGCGACGGTCGGCGTCAAGGTCGTCGTCATCCAGTAGACCGACCCGGCCGGACCGCCACCGCCACCCCGGCGGAGCCCTACGCGGCGTCGAGGGACCTCTCGTCCCCCCGGCCGGCATCCGACAACGGCGCCCGCGGCGGCTGCGGCGGCCTCGACACCGCCTCGGCTGCGGCGCACGACGCCAGCAGGTCCCGCATCGACACCCCGGCCGCCGCACGCGGCTGCTGCGCCGGCAGATCGCGCCCGTCACGTTCTGATGCCGACATGGACGCCTCCTGGGGCTTCGGGGGCAAGCGTGGTTAGGTACACCTAACTACGGCCTGATCTCCATGTGACCACGGCCGGGATGCCGAACGCAACATCTTGCCGACGACTTGTCGGAACCCGTACGAAGAACGCACGGTCCGCGCCGGAGCCCGAAGCCCCGCGCTATACCGTGAGCCCGCTCAGATCGGTACTCGCCCAGCGCGCGCCGAGGCCGGTCAGCGTGACGTGCCGTACCTCGTCCGTGGTGTCGCCCACCGCGCGGTGGATGACGACGTGCAGGCGGTCGTCGGTCAGCTCCTCGACCTTGCCCTCGCCCCACTCCACGACGATCACCGAGTCGGAGAGCGACACGTCGAGGTCGAGGTCCTCCATCTCGTCGAGCCCGCCGCCCAGGCGGTACGCGTCCACGTGCACGAGCGGCGGACCGTCGACCAGGGAGGGGTGCACCCGGGCGATGACGAACGTCGGGGACGTGACGGCGCCCCGCACGCCCAGCCCCTCGCCGAGTCCGCGGGTCAGGGTCGTCTTGCCCGCGCCGAGCTCCCCGTTGAGCATCACCAGGTCACCCGCGCGCAGCAGACCGGCCAGGTGCAGACCCAGCTCCCGCATCTGCTCGGGGGAGTTGACGGTGATCCGGACGCCGGCCCGCGCGGCGGCGGGCTCAGCCGGGTTGTGCGGTGCTGCTGGTGCTTCCATAGCCGCCCACGGTAGCCCCTGCCGGGACGGCGCCCGCGCGCATCAGAAGGTCGGCGAGGCGGTCCATGACCACCTCGGGGCGCTCCAGCATGACCAGATGTCCGGCGTCCGGTACGAGCACCAGCTCGGCGTCGGGCAGCAGGTCGGCGATCGCCTCGCTGTGCTCGCTCGGCGTCACCATGTCCCCGACGCCGGCCAGCACCAGCACCGGAAGGTCGGCGAAACGCGCGAGTGCCTCGGTCTTGTCGTGGTCGGTGAAGGCCGGGTAGAACTCCGCGACCACGTCGATCGGTGTGCCCTCGATCATCCGCTCGGCGAACCGGGCGATGGCCGGGTCGACATCCCGGGAGGCGAACGAGTACCGCTTGATGATCCCCGCGAACAGGTCGGCCGTGGCCCGCCGCCCGCGCTCCACCAGGGCGGCCTGCTGACCGAGCGCCTTCAGCACCCCGGGCAGCACCCGCCGTACCGCGTTGACGCCCGCGACGGGCAGCCCGAAGTTGACCTCACCGAGCCGCCCCGACGACGTACCGACGAGGGCGACGGCGACGACCCGGTCCCTGATCAGCTCGGGGTACTGGTCGGCGAGGGCCATGACGGTCATGCCGCCCATCGAGTGCCCGACCAGCACGACCGACCCGTCGGGCGCGGCGGCGTCGATGACGGCCTTCAGGTCCCGGCCGAGCTGGTCGATGGTGACCGGGGTGCCGTCCTTCGACTGGGCGACCCCGCGCCCGGAGCGGCCGTGACTGCGCTGGTCCCAGTGCACCGTGCGCACCACCCCGCGCAGCGCGGCGCGCTGGAAGTGCCAGGAGTCCTGGTTGAGGCAGTAGCCGTGGCTGAAGACGACGGTGACGGGGGCCGGGGCCTTGCGGCCGAACAGCCGGCGGCGGCGCGGGGTGAAGGTGACGTCCTGCTCGATGTCGTCCACCTCGTAGTACAACTCGGTGCCGTCGTCCGCGTACGCCTTGCCCGGGGTACCGCGGAGGGAGCCGTACGGGCCGGTCGAGTCGAGCGCGAGGCGCGCCTTGCTGCGCATGCCGCGGCCGACCGTGAGCCTCTCTATGGCGACTCCTGCCGCGGCTCCCGCGGCGACCACGCCTATGGCGACACCGGCGATCCCGGCCCTGCGCCAGTTCCCGGCGGCGGAGGCGACGGCCGCCGCGGCGACGTCCGTCACGGCCTCCGCGCTGCTCTCGCTCACGTACCGCTCCTCTTCGCCGGGATCTCGTCCACTGATGCGTCCGTTGGTATCGGTGGTGCTGTTGGTGGTGCTGTTGCTCTTGCTGTTGCTCTTGCTGTCGCTGTGACTGACACCGCCGCCGGTGTCGGCATGTCCTGTTGTCCTGCACGGGGCACTCTGTGCGGTTACCCGTCCTGTTCCCTGTTCACGTGTACGCGTGGCACCCGGGTTCCGATCCGGGTGACGATCTCGTACGCGATCGTGCCCGCCGCCCGCGCCCAGTCCTCGGCGGTCGGCTCGCCGCGGTCGCCCGGACCGAAGAGGACCGCCTCCGTGCCGGGCGCCGGCTCGTCCCCGCCGAGGTCGACCACGAACTGGTCCATCGCGATCCGGCCCGCGACCGTCCGCCATTTGCCGCCGACCAGCACCGGACCGGTACCGGAGGCGTGCCGGGGGATGCCGTCCGCGTAGCCGACGGGGATCAGGCCGAGGGTGGTGGGGCCCGGAGTGACGTAGTGGTGCCCGTAACTGACACCGTGTCCACCCGGTACGTGCTTGACCAGCGCCAGCGACGCGCTGAGCGTCATCACCGGGCGCAGCCCGAAGTCGGCCGGGGTGCCGATCTCGGGGCTGGGCGAGATGCCGTAGACCGCGATCCCCGTACGGACGAGGTCGAAGTGGCTCTCGGGCAGGGTCAGCGTGGCCGGCGAGTTGGCGATGTGCCGCACCTCGGGGCGCACGCCCCGCTCCTCGGCGTACGCCACCATCTCGCGGAACAGGGTCAGTTGGGCCCGCACGGAAGGGTGGCCGGGCTCGTCGGCGCAGGCGAAGTGCGACCAGAGGCCGGTGATCCGGATCCGTCCCCCGGCCTCGGCGCGCAGGGCCTCCGCGACCAGCTCGGGCCAGTCGGCGGGCTGGCAGCCGCTGCGTCCGAGCCCGGTGTCGGCCTTCAGCTGGACGCGCGCCGGCACGCCGGCGGCCGCGGCCGCCGCGACGACCTCGCGCAGCGCCCACATCCCGCTGACCGACACGTCGAGGTCGGCCTCGACGGCCTCCCGCCAGGGACCGCCCGGGGTCCACAGCCAGCACATGACACGCCCCGGGACGCCCGCCGCCCGCAGGGCGAGGGCTTCCTCGGGGGTGGCGGTGCCGAGCCAGGTGGCGCCGGCCTCGAGCGCCGCGCGGGCGCACGGGACCGCGCCGTGGCCGTACGCGTCGGACTTGACCACGGCCATCACGGCCGCGGACGGCGCGTGGGCGCGCAGGGTCCGCACGTTGGCCCGCAGGGCGGCCAGGTCGATCTCTGCGCGGGCGCGCAGCGGTGCTGTCTCGTTCATCGCGCCCCCAGTGTCTCAGAGGGGTCCGACGGCCCCCCTGTGCCGGTGCCCTTCGGGCGGCCCGGACGGTCTCGGACGATCTCGGCTCCGACGGCCCCGGACGCCGCCGGGCGGTCAGGTACCGGCCCTGCGGCCCCAGACGGACACCCGGTCGCCCGTCCTGAGCACGTTCCACAGCGTGCGGGCGTCGGCGAGGCGCAGATTGACGCACCCCCACGAACCGTGCGGGTCGTAGATGCTGCCGTAGACGGCGTGGAAGGCCTCGCCGCCGCTGAAGAACTGGCTGTACGGCATGGGGCTGTTGTACAGCGTCGACCAGTGGTTCTTGTGCTTCCAGTAGATCTTGAACTGGCCGGTCCTGGTCCGGTACCCGGCCCGTCCGCTGCGCATCGGCACCGGTCCCCAGAGCACCTTCTTCCCCTTCTGCACCCAGGTGAGCTGACGGGCCAGGTCCACACAGGCGACGCGGGAGGAGCGGACGGGGCACTTCCCGGCCGCGTTCGGGTTCTTGCGCGCGGACAGCAGCCGCATACGGGCCCAGGTCACCGGTCCGGCGAATCCGGTGTGCGGCTTGATCCCGTGGCGGGTCTGGAACGCCCTGATCGCGCGGCAGTCGCCGCCGGACTGCTTCCCGTCCACGTTCAGCTTCAGCCAGCGCTCGACCTGGCGCTGGTAGGGGCCGGTCCGCCTGCTGCAAGACAGGGTCCTGTCGGCGGCGTCGCCCGGCGGGACGTACTCGATCAGGGCGTCCGCCTCGGGGGCGGCGTCCCGCGGTTCGACGGCGTCCTCGCGGGCGCTCGGCGTGTACACCTCCGGCGGGAGCATCTGGTCCGGCATGTCCGCCGGCCCCTGCCACGACTGCCGCGGGCCGGGCGCCACACCGGGCACCAGGCTCTCCACGGCGGACGCCGCGCCGGGCACCAGCGGGCTTTCCGGGCCGGGGGCCAGCGGGCCGTCCGCTTCGGCCAGGGCGGTCTGTGCGGGCAGTACGGTCAGCAGCGCCAGCATCACCGCCGCGCTTCGGCAGGCCATTCGTCTGCTCATCATCATGCGATCAGCGATACGCAACGTGGGGGCGGGAGGAGGTGAGCCGCGCGGACGGGGTCCCCCGTAATGGGCAACGGACCAGCCTCTTTCGCCCCCGGGGTCACCCCGTCACGTCGCGCCAGGCGTCCCGTACCGCCTCCGCCACGTCATGCGCCCCCACCGGCGCCCCCTCCGCCGCGAGCCGCCCCGCCAGCCCGTGGAGATACGCCCCCACACTCCCGGCGTCCAGCGCCGACAGCCCCGACGCGAGCAACGACCCGGCGAGCCCGGACAGCACATCCCCGCTCCCCGCCGTGGCCAGCCACGCGGTCCCCGTCGGATTGACCCGCACGACCCCGCCCCCCGGATCGGCGACCAGCGTCGTCGACCCCTTCAGCAGCACCGTCGCCCCGTACCGCGCCGCCAGCTCCCGCACGGACGTCAGCCGGGCGCCCTCCACCGACTCCCGCGACACTCCGAGCAACGCCGCCGCCTCCCCGGCATGCGGGGTCAGCAGCGTCGGCGCGGTCCGCCCACGCACCGTCTCGCGATCCGCCAGCCGCAGACCGTCCGCGTCCACGAGCACCGGAACCTCCGCCTCCAGCACCTCGGCCACCGCCGACGCGTCGTCCCCGGCGCCGGGCCCGACCACCCACGCCTGCACCCGCCCGGCCCGCGCGGGCCCCAGGTCCGACACCAGCGTCTCGGGGAACCGGGAGATCACGGCGTCCGCCGCGGGCCCCACGTAGCGCACCGCCCCCGCGCCCCCGCGCAGCGCCCCGGAGACGGCGAGCACGGCGGCCCCGGGGTACCGGGCGGACCCGGCCGCGATCCCCACCACGCCCCGCCGGTACTTGTCGCTCTCCGCCCCCGGCGCGGGCAGCCGCGCCGCCACGTCCACGTGCTGCAGGGCCTCCAGTTCGGCCGCGCCGGGCAGATCGAGCCCGATGTCGACGAGGCGTACGGAACCGGCGTACTCGCGCGCCGGATCGATCAGCAGCCCCGGCTTGTGGGTGCCGAAGGTCACCGTCAGATCGGCGCGGACCGCCGGGCCGTGGACCTCTCCGGTGTCCGCCTCGACACCGCTCGGCAGGTCCACGGCGACCACCACCGCGCGGGACTCCGCGGCGTAATCCGCGAGCGACGCCGCGTCGGGCCGCAGACCGCCCCTGCCCCCGATGCCCACGATGCCGTCGACGACGAGGTCGGCCCGCCGGATCAGTTCTCGCGCGGTGCCGGGGAAGCCGTCCCCGCTCGCGACCGCGGCCCCGCCGGCCCGTCGCAGCGCGGCCAGCCCCCCGGCATGGGTGCGTTCGGGCGCGAGCAGCAGCGCGGTGACGCCCGCCCCGCGACGGGCCAGGCGCGCGCCCGCGTACAACGCGTCCCCTCCGTTGTCCCCGCTGCCGACCAGCAGCACGACCCGGCCGCCGTACACCCGCCCCAGCACGTCGGCGCAGGCGGCGGCGAGTCCGGCGGCCGCCCGCTGCATCAACGCCCCCTCGGGGAGCCGTGCCATCAGCTCCCGTTCGGCGGTCCTCACGGTCTCCACGCTGTACGCAGTACGCATGGACCGAGTCTCCCGTACGGAGCCCCACCGTGCCGCCCCGGCCGCCCCGGCCCGTGCCGCGGCCGGCCGGCCCCGCTATCCCTCCGCGATCACCACCGCCGAAGCCACCCCCGCGTCGTGGCTGAGCGACACATGCCACGACCTGACGCCCAGTTCGGCCGCGCGCGCCGCCACGGTCCCCCGCACCCGCAGCAGCGGCCGGCCACTGTCCTCGACGTAGACCTCGGCGTCCGTCCAGTGCATTCCGGCCGGAGCGCCCAGCGCCTTGGCGACCGCCTCCTTGGCGGCGAACCGCACGGCGAGCGAGGCGATGCCCCGGCGCTCCCCGCTCGGCAGGTGCAACTCCTGTTCCACGAAGAGCCGTTGGGCCAGCCCCGGCGTACGCTCCAGCGACGCGCGGAACCGGTCGATCTCGGCCACGTCGATACCGACCCCGATGATGCTCATGCCGAGCACCCTACGGCCGTCCGGCCCGCCGTCCCGATATCCGCCGTCCCGATATCCGCCGCCGCCGTCCTGTCACGGCCGAGCGCGACCCCGCGCACCTGCCCGCGCGAGGCGGCCGCCGGACGCGCTCACTCCACCGTCACCGACTTCGCCAGGTTGCGCGGCTGGTCCACCTCGTTGCCCCGTGCCGTCGCCAGCTCGCAGGCGAACACCTGCAGGGGAACCGTGGCCACCAGGGGCTGGAGCAGCGTCGGGGTCACCGGGATGCGGATCAGGTGGTCGGCGTACGGCACCACCGCCTCGTCGCCTTCCTCCGCGATCACGATCGTGCGCGCGCCCCGGGCCCGGATCTCCTGGATGTTGGACACGATCTTGTCGTGCAGGACGGACCGGCCGCGCGGCGAGGGCACGACCACGACGACCGGCAGGTCCTCCTCGATCAGCGCGATAGGCCCGTGCTTCAGCTCGCCCGCCGCGAAGCCCTCGGCGTGCATGTACGCCAGTTCCTTGAGCTTGAGGGCGCCCTCCAGCGCCACCGGGTAGCCGACGTGCCGGCCGAGGAACAGGACGGTCCGCTTGTCCGCGAGCGACCGCGCCAGTTCCCGTACCGGCTCCATGGTCTCCAGGACCCGCTCGACCTCGCCTGAGATGTGGGACAGGTCCCGGATCACGGCCTGGATCTCGTCGCCCCACTTGGTGCCGCGCACCTGGCCGAGGTACAGCGCGACCAGATAGCAGGCCACCAGCTGGGTGAGGAACGCCTTGGTCGAGGCGACCGCGACCTCCGGGCCCGCGTGCGTGTAGAGCACCGCGTCCGACTCGCGCGGGATCGTCGAACCGTTGGTGTTGCAGATCGCCAGCACCTTGGAGCCCTGTTCGCGCGCGTGCCGCAGCGCCATCAGGGTGTCCATGGTCTCGCCGGACTGGGAGATCGCGATGACCAGCGCCCGCGCGCCCAGGATGGGGTCCCGGTAGCGGAACTCGCTGGCCAGCTCCACCTCGCACGGGATGCGCGTCCAGTGTTCGATGGCGTACTTGGCGATCAGCCCGGCGTGGAAGGCCGTACCGCAGGCCACGATGACGACCTTGTCGACCTCCCGCAGCTCGCGCACGGGAATGCGCACCTCGTCCAGCCGGAGCGAGCCGCCCGCGTCGATGCGGCCGAGGAGCGTGTCGGCGACCGCCTTGGGCTGCTCGGCGATCTCCTTGAGCATGAAGTAGTCGTAGCCGCCCTTCTCGGCCGCCGCGGCGTCCCAGTCCACGTGGTACGAGCGCACGTCGGCGGGCCGCCCGTCGAAGCCGGTGACCGTCACCCCGTCCCGGCGCAGCTCCACCACCTGGTCCTGGCCGAGCTCGATCGCCGACCGTGTGTGGTCGATGAACGCGGTGACGTCCGAGGCGAGGAAGGCCTCGCCCTCGCCGACCCCCACCACGAGCGGCGAGTTGCGGCGCGCGCCCACGACCACGTCCGGCATGTCGGCGTGCACCGCGACCAGCGTGAACGCGCCCTCCAGGCGCCGGCACACCAGCCGCATCGCCTCCGCCAGGTCGGCGCAGACCGAGAACTCCTCGGCGAGCAGGTGCGCGACCACCTCGGTGTCGGTCTCGGAGGCCAGCTCGTGGCCACGCTCGGTCAGTTCGGTGCGGAGTTCGGCGAAGTTCTCGATGATCCCGTTGTGGACGACGGCGACCCGGCCCGCGTTGTCGAGGTGCGGATGCGCGTTCGCATCCGTGGGGCCGCCATGGGTGGCCCAGCGGGTGTGCCCGATGCCGGTCGTCCCGGTCGGCAGCGGCCGGTCGACCAGCTCCTTCTCCAGGTTGACCAGTTTCCCGGCCCTCTTCGCCGCGGCCAGTCCGCCGTCCGCCGGCACGGCGACGCCCGCCGAGTCGTACCCCCGGTACTCCAGTCGCTTCAGTCCGGCCATCACCACGTCAAGCGCCGACTGCGACCCCACGTATCCCACGATTCCGCACATGCGCGCAGCCTAAGGGCCGACACCCGCCACATCTCGGCATCTCGTGCCCGATATCGGAAATTCCAGCCGCCCTTCCACACCGGTCCCAGGGATCCCACCCGCCCCGGACGCTTCGGAAGCGCGCTGCGGCGACGTCCGGACGACGCCACGTGACGGACCCCACGCCCCACCCCGTCCACACTCCCGTAACAATGGACTGTGATCTCTCCGGTCTCCCCGATGCCCCGGAGCGCCCACCGGCACAAGCCGGAGGCGACTCCCTACGTCGACCTCACCCGTGCCGAGTGGAGCGCGCTGCGCGAGAAGACGCCGCTGCCGCTGAACGCCGAGGAGGTCGAGAAGCTGCGCGGTCTGGGCGATGTCATCGACCTCGACGAGGTGCGGGACATCTATCTGCCGCTGTCCAGACTGCTCAATCTGTACGTCGGTGCCACGGACGGGCTGAGAGGGGCGCTGAACACCTTCCTCGGCGAGAAGGGCTCGCAGTCCGGCACCCCGTTCGTGATAGGCGTGGCGGGGTCGGTCGCCGTCGGGAAGTCCACCGTCGCCCGCCTTCTCCAGGCCCTCCTCTCCCGCTGGCCCGAACATCCGTGCGTCGAACTCGTGACCACGGACGGCTTCCTCCTCCCCACCAAGGAGCTGGAGGCACGCGGCCTGATGTCGCGCAAGGGCTTCCCCGAGTCGTACGACCGCCGCGCGCTCACCCGCTTCGTCGCCGACATCAAGGCGGGCAAGGACGAGGTCACCGCCCCCGTCTACTCCCACCTCATCTACGACATCGTCCCCGGCCGGCGGCTCACGGTCCGCCGCCCCGACATCCTCATCGTCGAAGGCCTGAACGTGCTGCAGCCCGCCCTGCCGGGCAAGGACGGCCGCACCCGCGTCGGTCTCGCCGACTACTTCGACTTCAGCGTGTACGTGGACGCCCGCGCCGAGGACATCGAGGCCTGGTACCTCAACCGGTTCCGCAAACTGCGCGCCACCGCCTTCCAGAACCCCTCCTCGTACTTCCGCAAGTACACGCAGGTCTCCGAGGAGGAGGCACTCGACTACGCCCGCACGACCTGGCGGACCATCAACAAGCCCAACCTGATGGAGAACGTGGCCCCCACCCGCGGCCGCGCCGCCCTCGTCGTCCGCAAGGGCCCCGACCACAAGGTGCAGCGCCTCAGCCTGCGCAAGCTGTAGTCCCGTACGGCCGCCGGGCGTTCGGCACGGCTACCCTGCGCCGCATGCTGCATCTGCGTCTGATCACACCGGCCGGACGGACCGACGAGGTGGTGCGCCTGATCGGGCGTACGGTCGGCACCACCCATCTCGTCGTGCTGCCCGGCGCGGCCCGCGACCCCGCCGGTGACGTCGTGATGTGCGACGTCGCCCGTGAGGCGGGTGACGAACTGATCGGCGCACTGCGGGAGTTCGAGCTGGACCGGACCGGCTCGATCGCCGTCGAGAACATCGACCTGTCGCTCTCCAGCCGTGCCGACGAGGCCGAGGAGGAGGCGCCGGGCGAGGGGGCGGACGCGGTGCTGTGGGAGCACCTGGCGGACGCCTCGCACGAGGAGTCGACGCTGAGCGTCACCTATGTGGCGCTGCTGGCGGTCGCCACGATGCTCGCGGCCTGCGGTGTGATGCTGGACAACGCGATCCTGATCGTCGGCGCGATGGCCGTGGGACCGGAGTTCGGGCCGCTCGCCGGGATCTCGACGGCGCTGGTGCGGCACGCCCCGCACCTGGTGTGGCGGTCACTGTGGGCGCTGCTCGCGGGTTTCGCCCTCGCCATGCTGCTGACCGCGGGTTTCAGTCTGCTCCTCGACGGCCTGGGCCTGTTCGAGAAGTCGATGGTGGAGGCCCCCCGGCCGAACACGGCCTTCATCTGGAAACCCGACTGGATGTCCTTCGTCGTGGCCTTCCTCGCGGGGATCGCGGGCACCCTGTCCCTCACGTCCGCGAAGTCGGGCGCGCTGATCGGCGTCGCGATCTCGGTGACCACGGTCCCGGCGGCGGCGAACGCGGCGGTCGCCCTCAGCTACGCGGACTACTCCCAGACCTGGGGCTCCACCTGGCAGTTGCTCGCCAACCTCGGCGGCATCGTGCTCTCGGGGACGCTCACCCTGCTCGCCCAGAAGTGGTTCTGGGCGAGACAGCGTGCGGTGACACCCCTCGGCTAGCCGAGCGAGGACTTCACGGCGTCCGCGAGCCGGCCGGCCACCGACCGGGCGTGGTCGATGTCGGCGGCCTCGACCATGACCCGGACGAGCGGCTCGGTGCCGGAGGGACGCAGCAGCACCCGCCCGGTGGTGCCGAGTTCACGCTCGGCCTCGGCGACCGCTGCCGCCAGCTCGGCGGAGCTGTTCACCCGCGAGCGGTCGACGTCGGGGACGTTGATGAGGACCTGCGGCAGCCGCTCCATGACGGACGCGAGGTCCTGGAGCGTACGGCCCGTCTGGACGACCCGGGCCGCCAGCATCAGGCCGGTCAGCGTGCCGTCGCCGGTCGTGGCGTGGTCCAGGATGATCACGTGGCCGGACTGCTCGCCGCCGAGCGCGTAGCCGTGCTGCTTCATCTCCTCCAGGACGTAGCGGTCACCGACCGCGGTCTGGATGAGGGCGACGCCCTCGCGCTCCATGGCGAGCTTGAAGCCCAGATTGGACATGACCGTCGCGACAACGGTGTCGGAGCGCAGCGCGGAACGGTCCCGCATCGCCAGCGCGAGTACGGCCAGGATCTGGTCGCCGTCCACCTCGGCGCCCGTGTGGTCCACGGCGAGGCAGCGGTCGGCGTCGCCGTCGTGCGCGATACCGAGAGCGGCGCCGTGCTCGACGACGGCGGCCTTGAGGAGGTCGAGGTGCGTGGAACCGCAGCCGTCGTTGATGTTCAGGCCGTCCGGCGCGGTACCGATCGTGACGATCTCCGCGCCGGCCCGAGCGAAGGCCTCCGGGGACACCCGGGCGGCGGCACCGTGCGCCTCGTCGAGGACGACCTTGAGACCGTCGAGACGGTTCGGGAGCACGCCGATCAGGTGGGCGACGTACTGGTCGAAGCCCTCGTCGTACGAGCGCACACGCCCGACGCCCGAACCGGTCGGCCGGTCCCACGGAGCGCCGGTGCGGTGCTCGTCGTAGACGGCCTCGATCCTGTCCTCCAGCTCGTCGGCGAGCTTGTGCCCGCCGCGGGCGAAGAACTTGACGCCGTTGTCCGGCATGGCGTTGTGGCTGGCCGACAGCATCACACCGAGGTCGGCACCCAGCACACCGGTGAGATACGCCACCGCGGGGGTGGGCAGGACACCGACACGCAGGACGTCCACGCCCGCGCTGGCCAGACCCGCGACCACGGCGGCCTCCAGGAACTCCCCGGACGCACGCGGGTCCCGCCCGACCACGGCCACCGGCCGGTGGCCCTCGAACGTACCCGCCTCGGCCAGCACATGCGCCGCCGCGACGGAGAGACCGAGCGCCAGCTCGGCCGTCAGATCCCCGTTGGCGACACCGCGCACGCCGTCCGTGCCGAAGAGTCGTCCCACTGGTGTCCTCCTGATGATGCTCAGTATTCGGAAGTCATCCGATCATGCAAACCTTTGAGCGCCTTGTGCCGTTATACGCCCTGGGCTGGTGATATACGAACGCCCCGGCGGCACACAGCGTGCCGCCGGGGCGAACGGTCGTACGAATATCAGCAGGCGGTGATTAACGCTTGCTGTACTGCGGGGCCTTACGGGCCTTCTTGAGACCGGCCTTCTTGCGCTCGACCGCACGGTCGTCGCGCTTGAGGAAGCCGGCCTTCTTGAGCGCCGCGCGGTTGTTGTCGACGTCGGCCTCGTTCAGCGCGCGGGCGACACCGAGACGGAGCGCACCGGCCTGACCGGAGACGCCGCCACCCGAGATGCGGGCGATGACGTCGTAGCGGTTGTCGAGCTCGAGCACCTTGAAGGGCTCGTTGACTTCCTGCTGGTGCACCTTGTTGGGGAAGTAGTCCTCAAGGGTGCGACCGTTGATCTTCCACTTGCCGGTGCCCGGGACGATCCGGACGCGGGCGATGGCGTTCTTGCGACGGCCCAGGCCGGCGGCCGGCTGCGGGTCGCCGAAGCGGCCCGCGAGCGACTCCGAGGTGTACTCACCCTCGACGGGGACCTCGGACTCGCTGGTGTAGCTCTCGATGTCGACAAGCTCGGTCTCAGTCTCTTCGACCGGCTGCTCAACGGTGGTCTCGGCCACGATTCTCCTCAGATTCTTTTTCGTCTTAGGGGGTGGCCGGAACTACTGCGCGACCTGGGTGATCTCGAACGGGACCGGCTGCTGCGCAGCGTGCGGGTGGTTCTCGCCCGCGTAGACCTTCAGCTTCGAGAGCACCTGACGGCCCAGGGTGTTCTTCGGAACCATGCCCTTGATGGCCTTCTCGACGGCCTTCTCGGGGTTCTTCGCCAGCAGCTCGTCGTAACGGACGGAGCGCAGACCACCCGGGTAACCGGAGTGGCGGTACGCCAGCTTCTGGGTCTTCTTGTTGCCGGAGAGGTGCACCTTGTCGGCGTTGATGATGATGACGAAGTCACCAGCGTCGACGTGGGGCGCATAGATCGGCTTGTGCTTGCCCCGCAGGATGTTCGCTGCAGTGGTCGCCAGACGACCCAGGACGACATCCTGGGCGTCGATGACGTACCACTGGCGAGTGATGTCGCCGGGCTTGGGGCTGTACGTACGCACGGTCGTAGCCTTCGCTTCTTCAGTGAGTGGGTCCTGACATGGCCACCACGGACGATCACGACAGCCCTGACCGCACCTCGGTGACGCATACCGAGTGCTGGTCGCTGGTCATCGGCCCCGGTGGACCGGTGTAAGGGCCCCTCACGTGAGAATGAGCAAGCCAATACACATAACGAACTGCAAGAGTACCCGCGCTTCCCCGGACGGGTCAAAACGCGGCTCTTGCGGCAAGCCTCGAGGGCGGTCGTCCGGGCGGATGGGACATCCCTCGGCTCCGGGCGCTGTACGCGCCCCGAGGCCGGATTCCGGCCGCACGGCCGCTGCCGCAGCCTGCGTACCCAGCCTAAACCAGTCACAAAGGACGCGCCGCGCCACCGGCCCGGCGACCGTGTGAGGAACCCCACGGAATCCGCCGCCGCGCGAGGCCCCCCGCCCCGGCGCGCCGCCGGGAGGCATGACGTACCAACCACCCGGAGATGTCAGTTTTGCCCGTGCGCGGTCAGGTCACGCTAGGGGCTCAGGTATCCCCCGGTGCGGAACGGCACCCCCCAACGCCCGTCTAAGATGCGCCCCATGAGCTATGGGCAGGGTGGGCAGGGGGAGCCCCCGTGGGATCCGTGGAAGCCTGGTTCTCAGCAACCCGACTGGGGCAGCGGGAACCGGACTCCGGACTGGGCGGCACTCGCCGAGGCGTCCGAGACGCGCAACAGGCGCCGCAGGCTGCTGGTGATCGGCGGCTCGGCGATCGCCACGCTCGCGGTCGGCGCGGCCGTCGCCGTGGCCGTCGTCTCCGCGAACGGCGACAACTCGGCGTCGAACCAGTCCGGCAAGCTGCCCGGCACCACGGCCGTCCCGAGCGACACCACCGCGCCGGCGCCCTCGTTCGCGCCGACCTCGGCCCCTCCGCCGCTGGATCCGATGGACTTCATATCCAGCGCCAAGAAGGACACCGCCCCGCTCAGCCCGGACATCCTCTTCCCCGGTTCGCAGCTGACCATGGTTGACCGCGTCTACCGCAAGGGTCCGACCGCCTCCACGACGAAGTGCGCGACGGGCGTGCAGAGGACGCTCCCCAAGGTCCTCACCGACAACGGCTGCACCCGGCTCATCCGCGTCACGTACAGCAAGGGCGGCGTCGCCGTGACCGTGGGCGTCGCGGTCTTCGACACCAAGGCCCAGGCGGACAAGGCGAAGGCCCAGGCGGACAGCAAGAGCATCATCACCTCGCTGCCGGGCCAGGGCGTCGCCACCTTCTGCCGCACGTCGGTCTGCCGCTCGACCACCAACTCCTACGGCCGCTACGCCTACTTCACGCTGGCCGGTTTCACCAACGGCAAGGACGTGACGACCAAGAGCGCCGAGGTCTTCACCACCGGCGACGACCTGGCCGAGTTCACCTTCCGCCAGATCCGCCGGCGCGGCGAGGCCCAGGCCTCGTCGGCGGCCAACCGGTAGTCACCGGCCGGCCGCCGCGGGTGGACCGGGCGGCAACCGGCCACCCCGCTCCCGGCCACCCCGCACCGGGCGGCCGGACGCCTGCGCGGCGCGCCGGGGCCGTCCAGGGCCCGGCAGGCACTAGCAGGTGTCACACCCCGGCGCCCCGGGAAGGGTGCGCTTGTTGCGGGCCTCCTTGTTGCGCGCGGCCAGCAGCTCGTCGGCGGGATAGCCGACCTCCTCCAGCGTCAGCCCGTGCGGCCGTACGACATGGACGGCCGAGTCCCGTACACCGGCGGCCAGCACCTTGCCGGGCCACTCGGGCCCGCGGTGGCCGTCCCCCACGAACAGCAGCGCCCCGATCAGGGAGCGCACCATGTTGTGGCAGAAGGCGTCGGCGCGGACGGTCGCGGTGATGATCCCGTCGTCCCCGCGCACCAGGCTCAGCTCCTGGAGCGTACGGATGGTCGTCGCGCCCTCGCGCTTCTTGCAGTAGGCGGCGAAGTCGTGCTCGCCCACGAGATCGGCCGCCGCCCGGTTCATGGCGTCGACGTCCAACGGCCAGTCGTGCCATAGGACGTGGTTGCGCAGCAGCGGATCCACACCCCCGGCGTTGTCGGTGACGCGATAGGCATAGCGCCGCCAGACCGCCGAGAAACGCGCGTTGAACCCGGCGGGCGCCTCGGTCAGGGACCACACCCGCACGTCCTTCGACAGCCGCCCGGCCAGCCGCTTCAGCAGCTTCTCCCGGTGTTCGGCCCACAGCTCCGCCGGCAGATCGACGTGCGCCACCTGCCCGCGCGCGTGCACCCCGGCGTCGGTGCGCCCGGCGACGGTCAGCTCGTACCCGGTCTCGTGGGAGCGCGTCACCGTTCGCAGCGCGTCCTCGATCTCCCCCTGCACGGTCCGCCGGCCCCCGGCCTGCTTGGCCCACCCGGAGAACTCGGTCCCGTCGTACGACAGGTCGAGCCGCACCCGTACGAACCCGTGCTCTGCTTCGTCACTCACTCCTGGATCCTCTCAAGCCCGGCTCTCCTGCCGGAACGCGAAAGCGGGCCCGCCCCCGAAGGGACGGACCCGCTCACAGCAAGGCAGTGCCTCAGGCGTCCTTCGACTCCTCGGCAGGAGCCTCAGCGGCGTCCTCGACCTTGGTCTCCTCGACCTTGGCCGGAGCCTCGGCGTCCTTGGCGGAACGCTTGGTGGCCGCCTCGGCCTCACCGGTGGCCTGCTGGGCCACGGTCAGGGCCTCCACCAGCTCGATGACGGCCATGGGCGCGTTGTCGCCACGGCGGTTACCGATCTTGGTGATACGGGTGTAACCACCCGGGCGGTTCTCGTAGCGCGGGCCGATCTCGGTGAAGAGCGTGTGCACGATGCTCTTGTCCGTGATCACCGAGAGCACCTGACGGCGGTTGTGAAGGTCACCCTTCTTCGCCTTGGTGACCAGACGCTCCGCGTACGGGCGCAGACGACGGGCCTTGGCCTCGGTGGTGGTGATGCGGCCGTGCTCGAAGAGCGACTTCGCGAGGTTCGCGAGGAGCAGCTTCTCGTGCGCGGCACTGCCGCCCAGACGGGCACCCTTGGCGGGCTTCGGCATGGTGTTTCTCCTTGGTGTCTGCCCCGGCCGTATCAGGTACCGAGGTCAGTGTCCGAGCGGGCGATTGCCCGTCGGAGATCCGGGGCGGCCCCGAAGGGGCGCCCCGGAGGGGGCACGGGGAACTGTGCGATCAAGCACAGCGCACCCGCACCGGAAAACGGACCGTCCGGCCCGAGCTCTCAGTACTGCTCGGTCTCGACGAACCCGGCATCCGCGTCGTCGTCCGCACCGAAGGCGTCCGCGGCAGCGGTCGGGTCGAATCCGGGCGGGCTGTCCTTGAGGGCCAGGCCCATGCCGGCCAGCTTCGCCTTGACCTCGTCGATGGACTTCGCACCGAAGTTGCGGATGTCCAGGAGGTCGGCCTCGGAGCGGGCGACGAGCTCACCCACGGAGTGGATGCCCTCACGCTTGAGGCAGTTGTACGACCGAACGGTGAGCTCGAGCTCCTCGATCGGCAGGGCGAGATCAGCGGCGAGGGCGGCGTCCGTGGGGGACGGGCCCATGTCGATGCCCTCGGCGTCGATGTTGAGCTCACGAGCCAGACCGAACAGCTCGACCAGGGTCTTACCGGCCGACGCCATGGCGTCACGGGGACGCATGGCCTGCTTGGTCTCGACGTCGACGATCAGCTTGTCGAAGTCGGTGCGCTGCTCGACACGGGTCGCCTCGACCTTGTAGGTGACCTTCAGAACGGGCGAGTAGATGGAGTCGACCGGGATACGGCCGATCTCCTGGCCCACCTGCTTGTTCTGAACGGCGGAGACGTAGCCGCGACCGCGCTCGACGGTCAGCTCCATCTCCAGCTTGCCCTTGCCGTTGAGCGTGGCGAGGACGAGGTCGGGGTTGTGCACCTCGACACCGGCCGGGGGCGCGATGTCGGCGGCGGTGACGAGACCCGGACCCTGCTTGCGCAGGTACATCACGACCGGCTCGTCGTGCTCCGAGGAGACGACGAGCTGCTTGATGTTGAGGATCAGGTCGGTGACGTCCTCCTTGACGCCCGGCACGGTGGTGAACTCGTGCAGCACGCCGTCGATACGGATGGACGTGACCGCCGCACCCGGGATCGAGGACAGGAGGGTCCGACGCAGGGAGTTGCCGAGGGTGTAACCGAAGCCCGGCTCCAGCGGCTCGATCACGAACCGGGAGCGGAATTCGTCGACGACCTCTTCGGTCAACGAGGGACGCTGAGCGATCAGCATGTGTGGATCAGATCCTTCTTTCGTGGACGCCCGCTATTTGACGCCCGACAAAAACCGTACGTTTCACCGCACGGGTACTGCAAGGGTACGGGCGATACGGCCCTTTCACAGAGCCGTACCGCCCGGAAACCTCAAGCCGACAAGCGGCCGTGCGTCAGACGCGGCGGCGCTTGGGCGGACGGCAGCCGTTGTGCGGGGTCGGCGTCACGTCCTGGATGGAGCCGACCTCGAGACCGGTCGCCTGCAGCGAACGGATCGCCGTCTCACGACCCGAGCCCGGGCCCTTGACGAAGACGTCAACCTTGCGCATGCCGTGCTCCTGCGCGCGACGGGCGGCCGACTCGGCGGCCATCTGCGCGGCGAAGGGGGTGGACTTGCGCGAGCCCTTGAAGCCGACGTGGCCGGCGGAGGCCCAGGAGATCACGTTGCCCGCGGGGTCCGTGATCGAGACGATCGTGTTGTTGAACGTGCTCTTGATGTGAGCGTGCCCGTGAGCGACGTTCTTCTTTTCCTTGCGGCGCACCTTCTTGGCAGCGCCCTGACGACCCTTGGGGGGCATCTATTACTCCTACGGGAGGTGGTCGGTCCTACAGCGAAGACCGCTGATAAGCGTCCGCTGAGGACTACTTCTTGCCCGGCTTCTTCTTACCGGCGATGGCGCGACGCGGGCCCTTGCGGGTACGAGCGTTCGTGCTGGTGCGCTGACCGTGGACGGGCAGGCCACGACGGTGGCGCAGACCCTGGTAGCAACCGATCTCGACCTTGCGGCGGATGTCGGCCTGAATCTCGCGACGGAGGTCACCCTCGGTCTTCAGGTGAGCGTCCACGTACTCGCGGATCTTGACCAGCTCCTCCTCGGAGAGGTCACGAACGCGGGTGTTCGGGTTCACGCCGGTCTCGGCCAGCGTCTGCTGGGAAAGGGTCCGGCCGATGCCGAACACGTAGGTCAGGGCGACCTCCACGCGCTTTTCGCGCGGGATGTCAACACCGGAAACGCGTGCCATTCAATGGCTCCAGTTGTCGTTCGGAGGTCTTCCGCAGAACCGGATCCCGCCCGCCGTCGTCTTCTCTGCTGAAGATTCGGTACGGAACGGGTCCCCGGCCTCCGACCGGGGGTGTCAGGCCTGACGAGAATCAGCCCTGGGTTCTGCGTATGAACATGTACTGCTTGCGTCGCGCGAAGTATCTGCGGGTGCAGAAGGTGCGGTCGTGCGTCAGCCCTGGCGCTGCTTGTGGCGCGGGTTTTCGCAGATGACCATGACCCGACCATGACGGCGGATCACCCTGCACTTGTCGCAGATCTTCTTGACGCTCGGCTTGACCTTCATTAGGTGAGGTTCTCCGGGTCAGTGCCACCACCCGCGTCCCGGAACCGGGAGCACGGAGTAAAGGCAAGATCTACTTGTACCGGTAGACGATCCGGCCACGCGTCAGGTCGTACGGAGACAGCTCCACCACGACCCGGTCGTCAGGGAGGATGCGGATGTAGTGCATACGCATCTTGCCGCTGATGTGTGCCAGAACCTGGTGGCCGTTCTGGAGCTCAACCTTGAACATGGCGTTCGGAAGAGACTCGACGACAGTGCCCTCGATCTCGATGGCACCTTGCTTCTTGGCCACGCTTCGCCCTTCGAATCGACTACCTTGATCGACTCCGCGCGAGCGCATGCAGGCATGCGGGTGCACGAGAGCCGACGAGTCAGTCTACGTCAGGGCACTCGGAAAGACGAATCGAGGAAGAATGCCCCATCCGGGAGATCCTTAACCTGGTCCCCCCGGTGATTGAGCGCGAACCGGCCGAGGCCGCGCCCTACGCCAGTGGGTCGGGCGCCGCCGTCACGCCGTACTCCGCCAGCTTCGCCCTGCCGCAGTCCGGAGCCGTCAGGACCAGCGGGCCCTCCTCCGTGACCGCCACCGAGTGCTCCCAGTGCGAGGACCAGGTGCCGTCCGTCGTGATGACGGTCCAGTCGTCCTCCAGCACCTCGGTCTTCGGCGTGCCCAGGGAGACCATCGGCTCGACGGCCAGGCAGAGACCGGGGACGAGCTTCGGGCCCTTGCCGCGCCGGCGCTCCACGTAGTTCAGCAGGTGCGGGTCCATGTGCATCTCGGTGCCGATGCCGTGGCCGCCGTAGTCCTCGATGATCCCGTACCGGCCGCCGCCGGGCTTCGGCTGACGGCGGATGTACGTCTCGATCGCGCGGGAGACGTCGACGAGCCGGTTCCCCGACCTCATCGCCGCGATGCCCGCCCACATCGACTCCTCGGTCACCCGGGAGAGCTCGATCAGCTCCGGAGCGTGGCCGGAGCCCACGAACGCCGTGAACGCCGCGTCCCCGTGCCAGCCGTCCACGATCGCGCCCGCGTCGATGGAGATGATGTCGCCGTCCTTCAGGACGGTCTTGTCGTCCGGGATGCCGTGCACGACGACCTCGTTGGCCGAGGTGCAGATGGTCGCGGGGAAACCCCCGTACCCCAGGAAGTTCGACTTCGCGCCGTGCTCCGCGAGTACCTTGCGCGCGACCTCGTCGAGGTCCCGCGTCGTCGCACCCGGCACCGCCGCCTCGCGCGTGGCCGCGTGCACGGCGGCGACGACAAGGCCCGCCTCACGCATCTTGGCGATCTGCTCGGGGGTCTTGATCTGCACCATGGCGGCCCGCGCTCTCCGTCTTCTCCGTCAAACGACTGCGTACACGAACGACTACCTGCACAACACTACGGCCGCGACGCCCCGGAGGGCACCGCGGCCGCAGCAGCGTGACGACTACTTGTCGTCGGCCTTGCTCTTGAGCGCCTCCATGGCGCGCCCCGTGACCTCTTCCACCTTGCCGAGCGCCGAGATCGTGACGACCAGGCCCTGGGCCTTGTAGTAGTCGATGATCGGCTCGGTCTGCGTGTGGTAGACCTCCAGCCGCGTACGGACGGTCTCCTCGGAGTCGTCGTCGCGCTGGTACAGCTCGCCACCGCAGACGTCGCAGACGCCGTCCCGCTGCGGCTTCTTGTACTCCACGTGGAAGACGTGGCTCGAGTCCTTGCGGCAGATACGGCGGCCGGCGATGCGCTTGACCACCTCGTCCTCGGGGACCTCCAGGTCCAGCACCGCGTCCAGCTTCATGCTCTCGGCCTTCAGCATCTCGTCGAGCGCCTCGGCCTGCGAGACGTTACGAGGGAAGCCGTCCAGCAGAAAGCCGTTCGCGGCGTCGGGCTGCTCCATGCGGTCCTTGGCCATCCCGATGGTGACCTCGTCCGGTACCAGGTTGCCGGCGTCCATGTACGCCTTCGCCTGCTTGCCGAGCTCCGTGCCCTGGCTGATGTTGGCACGGAAGAGGTCGCCCGTGGAGATGTGCGGAATCCCCAGGTTCTTGGCAAGGAACGCGGCCTGCGTTCCCTTCCCGGCACCGGGCGGCCCGACGAGGACGATTCGCATCAGCGGAGGAACCCTTCGTAATTGCGCTGCTGAAGCTGGCTCTCGATCTGCTTCACCGTCTCAAGACCCACACCCACGATGATCAGGATGCTGGTACCACCGAACGGGAAGTTCTGGCTTGCCCCGAAGCCAACCAACGCCATCGTCGGTACGAGAGCGATCAGACCCAGATACAGCGACCCCGGCCAGGTGATCCGGTTGAGTACGTAACTCAGGTACTCAGCGGTCGGCCGACCGGCCCGGATGCCCGGGATGAAGCCACCATACTTCTTCATGTTGTCGGCTACTTCCTCGGGGTTGAAGGAGATCGCCACGTAGAAGAACGCGAAGAAAACGATCAGGAGGAAGTACATGGTGATGTAAATCGGGTGGTCGCCCTTGGTCAGGTTCTGCGTGATCCAGGTCTTCCAACCGGAGTTGCCCTTGGAGAACTGGGCGACCAGCGCCGGGATGTAGAGCAGCGACGACGCGAAGATGACGGGGATCACGCCCGCCTGATTGACCTTCAGCGGGATGTACGTGGACGTACCCCCGTAGGACCGGCGGCCGATCATGCGCTTCGCGTACTGGACGGGAATGCGCCGCTGGGCCTGCTCGACGAAGACCACCAGGCCGACCATGACCAGGCCGACGAGGATGACCGTGCCGAACTCGATCCAGCCTCCGGCCAGGGTGCCCGACGTCTTGATGGTCCACAGCGCGGTCGGGAAGCTCGCGGCGATCGAGATGAACATGAGGATCGACATGCCGTTGCCGATGCCGCGGTCGGTGATGAGCTCACCCAGCCACATGACGACGCCGGTACCGGCGGTCATGGTGACGACCATGACGACGGTCTGGAAGATCGACTGGTCCGGAACGATCTGGTTGGCCACCTGGCAGCCGCTGAACAGGGCGCCGCTGCGCGCGGTCGCGACCAGGCCGGTGCCCTGAAGGATGGCGAGGGCAACCGTCAGATACCGGGTGTACTGCGTGATCTTCGCGGTGCCGGACGAGCCCTCCTTCTTGAGGGCTTCGAGGCGCGGGATCACCACCGTCAGCAGCTGCAGGATGATGCTCGCCGTGATGTACGGCATGATGCCGAGCGCGAAGATCGTGATCTGCAGCAGCGCGCCACCACTGAACAGGTTGACGAGACCGAACAGCCCCTGGTTGCCCTTCGAGGCCGCGTCGATACAGGTCTGGACGTTCTTGTAGTCGACGCCAGGGATCGGAATGTGCGTACCGACCCGGTAGACCACGATGATGGCGAGAGTGAAGAGCAGCTTCTTGCGCAGGTCGGGCGTCCTGAACGCCCGGGCGAACGCGGTGAGCACGGTGCCTCCTGCGACCCCCGCGCTACCGCGTCAAGGGTGATGGTCTTGAGGTTCGACGAATAGGTATCGGTCAACTGCCGTCCGGCGTGGCGCCGGACGAAAGTCGGCAGTGCAGGCCACCTTACCGGCGACACCGCCCCCCTTGGAACGACCAACCGGGGATGCCCCATTTGTTGGGGCATCCCCGGTCGGGATCGCTCAAGTCATCGAGGCGCCTGAAGTGATCAGACGAGCTCGGTGACGGTACCGCCCGCGGCGGTGATCTTCTCCTTGGCGGAGCCGGAGACGGCGTCGACCGTCACCTGCAGCGCCACGGAGACCTCGCCCTGGCCGAGGACCTTGACGAGGCTGTTCTTGCGAACGGCACCCTTGGCGACGAGACCCTCGACGGTGACCTCGCCACCCTCCGGGTACAGCGCGGCCAGCTTCTCGAGGTTCACGACCTGGAACTCGGTCTTGAACGGGTTCTTGAAGCCCTTCAGCTTCGGGAGACGCATGTGGAGGGGCATCTGCCCGCCCTCGAAGCGCTCCGGAACCTGGTAACGGGCCTTCGTGCCCTTGGTACCACGACCGGCCGTCTTACCCTTCGACGCCTCACCACGACCCACACGGGTCTTGGCAGTCTTGGCGCCCGGGGCGGGACGGAGGTTGTGGATCTTGAGCGGCTTGTTCTCCGCCATGATCAGTCGACCTCCTCAACCGACACGAGGTGGCGGACGGCGTGCACCATTCCGCGGAACTCGGGGCGGTCCTCCTTGACGACCACGTCGTTCAGGCGCTTGAGCCCGAGCGAACGCAGTGTGTCGCGGTGGTTCTGCTTGCTACCGATGTACGACTTCGTCTGCGTGATCCTGAGCTGAGCCATGATTACGCACCCGCTCCCGCACGCGCACGCAGCAGAGCCGCCGGGGCGACGTCCTCGAGGGGCAGACCACGGCGAGCCGCGATCTCCTCGGGACGCTGCAGACCCTTGAGGGCAGCCACCGTCGCGTGCACGATGTTGATCGCGTTGGACGAGCCGAGCGACTTCGACAGGATGTCGTGAACGCCGGCGCACTCGAGCACAGCACGCACCGGGCCACCGGCGATAACGCCGGTACCGGGGGAAGCAGGCTTGAGCAGGACGACGCCCGCGGCCTTCTCGCCCGTGATCGGGTGCGGGATGGTGCCCTGGATACGGGGGACCTTGAAGAAGTGCTTCTTGGCCTCCTCAACACCCTTGGCGATGGCGGCCGGCACCTCCTTGGCCTTGCCGTAACCGACACCGACGGTGCCGTCACCATCGCCCACCACGACCAGCGCGGTGAAGCTGAAGCGACGACCACCCTTCACGACCTTGGCGACGCGGTTGATCGCGACAACGCGCTCAACGTACGCGGTCTTCTCGGCAGCAGCGCCGCCGTCACGGCCCTTCCGGTCCCGCCGCTCGCCGCCACCGGCACCGCTTCCGCGGCGCTGGGGTCCAGCCATTGGAATTACCTCTCTCTGTTTCCGCTAGCTACGGAACCGACTCAGAACTTGAGTCCGGCTTCGCGGGCGGCGTCCGCCAGAGCGGCAATGCGCCCGGCGTACTGGTTACCACCACGGTCGAATACGACAGCCTCGACACCGGCGGCCTTGGCGCGCTCGGCGACCAGGGCGCCGACCGACTTGGCCTGCGCGGACTTGTCGCCCTCGCCACCACGGACCGTGGTGTCCAGGGTCGACGCCGACGCGAGGGTGTGACCCTTAACGTCGTCGATGACCTGGGCCACGATGTGGCGGTTGGAGCGCGTCACGACCAGGCGAGGACGTTCAGCCGTACCCGAGATGTGCTTACGGATCCGGATGTGACGACGCTTGATGGCAGCACGCTTGTAAGCGTCGCCCTTAGCAATCTTGACACCGTATGCCATGGCTTACTTACCCGCCTTTCCGACCTTGCGCCGGACGACTTCGCCCTCGTACTTGACGCCCTTGGCCTTGTACGGGTCGGGCTTGCGCAGCTTGCGGATGTTGGCCGCAACCTCGCCGACCTTCTGCTTGTCGATTCCCTCGACCGAGAAGTGCGTCGGGTTCTCGACCTTGAACGAGATGCCCTCGGGCGCCTCGACCGTGATCGAGTGGCTGTAGCCGAGCGAGAACTCCAGGTTGGAGCCCTTCGCCAGGACGCGGTAACCGACACCGCTGATTTCGAGCTTCTTCACGTAACCCGTGGTCACGCCGGTGATCATGTTCGCCACCAGCGTGCGGGACAGGCCGTGCAGGGCCTTGTTCTGACGCTCATCGTTCGGGCGGGTGACGTTCAGAACGCCGTCCTCACCCTTCATGATCTCGATCGGCGCCACGACGGTGTGGGAGAGGGAGCCCTTGGGGCCCTTCACCTGGACCGTACGGCCATCGATGGTGACGTCCACGCCGGCGGGAACCGTGATGGGGAGCTTGCCAATACGCGACATAGCTGTTTCCTCCGTTCCCTTCCGCTACCAGACGTAGGCGAGAACTTCTCCGCCTACGCCCTTCTTGCCGGCCTGCTTGTCGGTGAGGAGACCGTGCGACGTGGAGATGATCGCCACGCCGAGGCCACCGAGCACCTTGGGCAGGGAGGTGGACTTCGCGTACACACGCAGACCCGGCTTCGAAATCCGCTTGATGCCCGCGATGGAGCGCTCACGGTTCGGGCCGAACTTCAGCTCGAGGACGAGCTTCTTGCCGACTTCGGCGTCCTCGACCTTCCAGCCGGTGATGAAGCCCTCCTGCTGGAGGATCTCCGCGATGTGCGACTTGATCTTGCTGTGCGGCATCGCGACATCGTCGTGGTACGCCGAGTTCGCGTTACGCAGACGGGTAAGCATGTCTGCGATCGGATCAGTCATGGTCATGAATTGGCCTTCGGCCTCTCTCGCCGGGGTTTCCTGTATGCGCCATCCCTCTCCCCACTCAGTGGCGGGACGGGTGCGGTGCGGGGACCTACGGCGTAGTAAGTCGTACGGGCGTCAGGCGCCCAACCCCCCTAGCCTAAGCCATGGAGAGATGGGCACCCGACAGCGCCCTTTACTTACCGAGAGCCTCTGGAATCCCGAAGTACGGGACTACCAGGAGCTCTTGGTCACGCCCGGCAGCTCGCCACGGTGAGCCATCTCACGAAGGCAGACGCGGCACAGGCCGAACTTGCGGTACACGGAGTGCGGACGACCGCACCGCTGGCAGCGCGTGTAGCCACGCACACCGAACTTGGGCTTACGAGCAGCCTTGGCAATCAGAGCCTTCTTCGCCATCTCGCTTACGCCTCCTTGAAGGGGAAGCCGAGGTGACGGAGAAGGGCACGGCCCTCAGCGTCGTTGGTCGCCGTGGTCACCACGGTGATGTCCATACCCCGGACGCGGTCGATCTTGTCCTGGTCGATCTCGTGGAACATGACCTGCTCCGTGAGACCGAAGGTGTAGTTGCCACGGCCGTCGAACTGCTTGGGGGACAGACCGCGGAAGTCGCGGATGCGCGGCAGCGCGAGCGACAGGGTGCGGTCCAGGAACTCCCACATGCGGTCGCCACGGAGCGTGACGTGGGCACCGATCGGCTGGCCTTCACGCAGCTTGAACTGCGCGATGGACTTGCGGGCCTTGGTGATGGCCGGCTTCTGACCGGTGATCGTGGTCAGGTCACGGACGGCACCGTCCATGAGCTTCGAGTCACGGGCGGCGTCGCCGACACCCATGTTGACCACGATCTTGACGAGGCCCGGCGTCTGCATGACGTTCTCGTAGGAGAACTCTTCCTGCAGCTTCGCCGCGATCTCCTCGCGGTACTTCGTCTTGAGACGCGGAGTCGTGGTGGTAGCCATCAGATGTCCTCACCCGTCCGCTTGGCAACGCGGATCTTGTTGCCCTCGTCGTCGAAGCGGTAACCGACACGCGTGACGACCTTGTTGCCGTCCTTCTCCACGACGAGCTGAACGTTGCTCACGTGGATCGGGGCCTCGGTCGTCACGATGCCGCCGGCCTGCGAACCGCTGGCGGTCGGGCCGGCCTTGGTGTGCTTCTTGACCCGGTTGACACCCTCGACCAGGACGCGCTCGTCGCGCGGGTAAGAGGCAATGACCTTGCCCTGCTTGCCCTTGTCCTTGCCAGTGATGACCTGAACCGTGTCACCCTTCTTGATCTTCATGCTTACAGCACCTCCGGCGCGAGCGAGATGATCTTCATGAACTTCTTCTCGCGCAGCTCACGGCCGACAGGGCCGAAGATACGGGTGCCGCGAGGGTCGCCGTCGTTCTTCAGAATGACGGCGGCGTTCTCGTCGAAGCGGATGTACGAGCCGTCCGGACGGCGGCGCTCCTTGACGGTGCGAACGATGACGGCCTTGATGACGTCACCCTTCTTCACGTTGCCACCGGGGATCGCGTCCTTGACGGTGGCGACGATGACGTCACCGATGCCCGCGTAGCGGCGACCGGAGCCACCGAGCACACGGATGCAAAGGATCTCCTTCGCACCAGTGTTGTCGGCGACACGCAGTCGCGACTCCTGCTGGATCACGTCTATCTCCTGATTTGTCTGCCGGTTCCCGGGGCGGGGCCGACCTTACGGCGGCCCCGCCCCGAGCCTGGCGGAACGAACCTGAGGGAAACCCCTCAGGTAATTACTTGGCCTTCTCGAGGATCTCGACGATGCGCCAGCGCTTCGTCGCGGACAGCGGACGCGTCTCCATGAGGAGGACGCGGTCGCCGATACCCGCGGCGTTCTGCTCGTCGTGGGCCTTGAGCTTGCTCGTACGGCGGATGACCTTGCCGTACAGCGCGTGCTTGACGCGGTCCTCGACAGCGACGACGACGGTCTTGTCCATCTTGTCGCTGACGACCAGACCCTCACGGGTCTTGCGGAAACCGCGCTGCTCGTTGGTCTCAGTCACGTTGCTCTCGCTCATCAGGCGCTCTCCACCGTTTCGATGCCCAGCTCGCGCTCACGCATCAGGGTGTAGATCCGCGCGATGTCCTTGCGGACGGCTTTGAGCCGACCGTGGTTCTCGAGCTGACCGGTCGCCGCCTGGAAGCGGAGGTTGAACAGCTCTTCCTTGGCTTCGCGAAGCTTCGCAAGAAGCTCCTCGTCACCCAGTTCGCGCAGCTCGGACGCCTTGGTACCGGCCGACATCACGCTTCACCTGCCTCGCGCTTGACGATCCGGCACTTCATCGGCAGCTTGTGGGCTGCGCGAGTCAGGGCCTCACGGGCGATCTTCTCGTTGGGGTAGGACAGTTCGAACATGACCCGGCCCGGGTGCACGTTCGCGACCCACCACTCGGGAGAACCCTTACCGGAACCCATGCGGGTCTCGGCAGGCTTCTTGGTCAGCGGGCGGTCCGGGTAGATGTTGATCCAGACCTTGCCGCCACGCTTGATGTGGCGGGTCATCGCGATACGAGCGGCCTCGATCTGGCGGTTCGTCACGTACGCCGGCGTGAGGGCCTGAATGCCGTACTCGCCGAACGAAACCTGCGTGCCGCCCTTGGCCTGACCACGGCGCTTCGGGTGGTGCTGCTTGCGGTGCTTGACCCTACGGGGGATCAGCATGTCGGTCAGGCCTCCGTTCCGGTGCTCTCAGCCGGAGCGGCAGCCGGAGCCTCGGCCTTGGGGGCCTCGGCAGCGGGAGCCTGCTGCGGCTTGCGGCCGCGGCCGCCACGCTCGCCACCACGACCACCACGGCCGGCCGGGCGGTCGTTGCCGCCGCCACGGGCCGGGCGGTTGCCGGCGCGGGCAGCGGCGTTCTCGGCGCGGACCTCGGCGATGTTCTTGACGTCGCCCTTGTAGATCCAGACCTTCACACCGATACGGCCGAAGGTCGTCTTGGCCTCGAAGAAGCCGTAGTCCACGTTCGCGCGGAGCGTGTGCAGGGGCACGCGGCCCTCGCGGTAGAACTCCGAGCGGGACATCTCGGCGCCGCCGAGGCGGCCACCGCACTGGATCTTGATGCCCTTGGCGCCGGCCTTCATCGTGCCCTGCATGCTCTTACGCATGGCGCGACGGAAGGAGACGCGGGAGGACAGCTGCTCGGCGACGGCCTGAGCAACCAGCTGAGCGTCGGTCTCGGGGTTCTTGACCTCGAGGATGTTCAGCTGGACCTGCTTGCCCGTGAGCTTCTCGAGGTCACCGCGGATGCGGTCGGCCTCGGCGCCACGGCGGCCGATGACGATGCCGGGACGCGCGGTGTGGATGTCCACCCGCACGCGGTCACGGGTGCGCTCGATCTCAACCTTCGAGATACCGGCGCGCTCCATGCCGGACGACATCATCCGACGGATGGCGACGTCTTCCTTGACGTAGTCCTTGTACAGCTTGTCGGCGTACCAGCGGGACTTGAAGTCCGTGGTGATGCCGAGCCGGAACCCATGCGGGTTAACCTTCTGGCCCATTACCGGGTTCCTTCCTTGCTGCTGACGACCACGGTGATGTGGCTGGTCCGCTTGCGGATCCGGTAGGCGCGGCCCTGGGCACGCGGACGGAACCGCTTCAGGGTCGGACCCTCGTCGACGTACGCCTCGGAGATGACGAGACTGCCGGCGTCGGTGTGGTCGTAGTTGTGTGCGGCGTTGGCAATGGCGCTGTCAAGCACCTTGCCGACCGGCACGCTCGCGGCCTGCGGGGCGAAACGCAGGACCGCCTGAGCCTCCGTGGCATCCATGCCACGGATAAGGTCCACCACGCGGCGGGCCTTCATGGGCGTGACGCGGATGTACCGCGCCTGGGCCCTGGCTTCCATGGTTGTCCTTCCAGTGTCTGTCATGGTCGATTCCACCCCGCGTTAGCGGCGCTTCGACTTCCGGTCGTCCTTGACGTGACCCCGGAAGGTGCGCGTCGGCGAGAACTCGCCGAGCTTGTGGCCGACCATCGACTCGGTGACAAACACCGGGATGTGGATCTTGCCGTTGTGCACCGCGATCGTGTGACCGAGCATGGCCGGGATGATCATCGAGCGACGGGACCAGGTCTTGATGACGTTCTTGGTACCTGCTTCGTTCTGTACGTCCACCTTCTTGATCAGGTGGTCGTCGACGAAGGGCCCCTTCTTGAGACTGCGCGGCATCTAAACCCGCTCCTAGCGCTTCTTGTTCGTCTTGCGGCGGCGGACGATGTACTTGTTCGAAGCCTTCTTCGGCGAACGAGTACGACCCTCCTTCTGACCCCACGGGGAGACCGGGTGGCGACCACCGGAGGTCTTGCCCTCACCACCACCGTGCGGGTGGTCAACCGGGTTCATCGCCACACCGCGGACGGACGGGCGAACGCCCAGCCAGCGCTTACGGCCGGCCTTACCCCAGTTGATGTTGCTCTGCTCGGCGTTGCCGACCTCGCCGACCGTGGCGCGGCAGCGCTGGTCGACCAGGCGGATCTCACCGGAGGGCATGCGGAGGTGGGCCATGGTGCCCTCCTTCGCGAGCAGCTGCACCGAGGCACCGGCGGAGCGGGCGAACTTGGCGCCGCCACCGGGACGGATCTCGATCGCGTGGATCGTGGTACCGACCGGGATGTTGCGGAGCGCCAGGTTGTTGCCCGGCTTGATGTCGGCCCCGGGACCGTTCTCGACGCGGTCACCCTGCTGCAGGTTGCGCGGGGCGAGGATGTAGCGCTTCTCGCCGTCCACGTAGTGCAGCAGCGCGATGCGCGCGGTGCGGTTGGGGTCGTACTCGATGTGCGCGACCTTCGCCGGCACGCCGTCCTTGTCGTGACGACGGAAGTCGATCACTCGGTAGGCGCGCTTGTGTCCGCCACCCTGGTGGCGAACGGTCACACGACCGGAATTGTTACGGCCGCCCTTGCTGTGCAGGGGGCGAACCAGCGACTTCTCCGGCGTGGACCGCGTGACCTCGACGAAGTCGGCGACGCTGGAGCCACGACGGCCCGGGGTCGTCGGCTTGTACTTGCGGATTCCCATTTCTCAGTCCTCGTCCGATATCGGACCAGGGCGCTCCGTTAGGAGGCCTGGCCGAAGATGTCGATACGGTCGCCCTCAGCGAGGGTCACGATGGCGCGCTTGGTGTCAGCACGCTTGCCGAAACCGCTCTTGGTGCGCTTGCGCTTACCCTGGCGGTTGATCGTGTTGACCCCGGTGACCTTGACCGAGAAGACCGCCTGGACGGCCTGCTTGATCTGGGTCTTGTTGGCGCCCGGCGCGACGACGAAGGTGTACTTGCCCTCGTCGAGCAGCGCGTAGCTCTTCTCGGAGACGACCGGCTTGAGAAGGACGTCACGGGGGTCCGTGAAGCTCTTGCTCAGCGGCGTCTCGACGGTGTTCTTGCCCTCGGCCTCGTGGCGCTTCGCCTTGGCGACGCGCGCGGCCTTGGCGGCCTTGGCCGCCTTGGAGGCAATGCTCGGGTGACGCGTAGCCATCAGGCTTCGCTCCCTTCGGTGTCAGCGGCCTGGGGGCCAGACACGAAGGACTCGAAAGCGGCCTGGGTGAAGACCACGTCGTCCGAGACGAGAACGTCGTACGTGTTCAGCTGGCCCGGCTCCAGGATGTGGACCTGGGGCAGGTTGCGCGCGGAAAGCAGCGCGGCCTCGTCGGAGCGCTCGATGACCAGGAGCACGTTCTTGCGCTCGCTGACCTTGCCGAGGAAGCTCTTCGCGGCCTTGGTGGAGGGGGTCTCGCCCTCGATCACGCCGGTGATGACGTGGATGCGAGCGTTGCGGGCCCGGTCGGTGAGGGCGTGGCGCAGGGCCGCGGCCTTCATCTTCTTCGGGGTCCGCTGCGAGTAGTCACGCGGGGTGGGGCCGTGGACGACGCCACCGCCGGCGAACTGCGGCGCACGGGTCGAACCCTGGCGCGCGCGGCCGGTGCCCTTCTGGCGGTAAGGCTTCCTACCGCCACCGCGGACCTCGCCACGACGCTTGACCTTGTGCGTGCCCTGACGGGCGGCGGCCAGCTGCGCGACGACGACCTGGTGAAGCAGCGGGATGCTGATCTTCTCGACGTCGAAGATCTCGGCCGGGAGCTCAACAGTCCCGGCGGTGTCGCCGGAGGGCGACTGAATGTCAATGGTGCTCATAGTCCTCAGGCCCCCTTGGCCGCGGTACGGACCAGGACGAGGCCGCCGTTCGGACCAGGGATGGCTCCCTTGATGAGGAGCAGGCCCTTCTCCGCGTCAACGGCGTGAACGGTCAGGTTCTGGGTGGTGACCCGCTCGTTGCCCATGCGGCCCGCCATGCGGACGCCCTTGAACACACGACCCGGGGTGGCACAGCCACCGATGGAGCCGGGAGAGCGGTGCTTACGCTGGACACCGTGACCGGCGCCGAGGCCCTTGAAGTTGTGACGCTTCATGACACCGGCGAAGCCCTTGCCCTTGCTCTTGCCGGTGACGTCGACCTTCACGCCCGCCTCGAAGACCTCGGCGGAGATCTCCTGGCCGAGGGTGTACTCGGAGGCGTCCGCGGTGCGGATCTCGACGAGGTGACGACGGGGGGTGACGTCGGCCTTGGCGAAGTGACCCTTGAGGGGCTTGTTCACCTTGCGCGGGTCGATCTCGCCGAAGGCGATCTGGACCGACTCGTAGCCGTCGGAGTCATTCGTACGCACCTGGGTCACGACATTCGGCCCGGCCTTGACGACGGTGACGGGAACAACGCGGTTGTTCTCGTCCCACACCTGCGTCATGCCGAGCTTCTCGCCCAGGATGCCCTTGATCTGCTTACCCATTCTCAGATCACCGGCCCTTAGAGCTTGATCTCGATGTCGACACCGGCCGGGAGGTCGAGTCGCATCAGAGAGTCAACGGTCTTGGGCGTGGGGTCGAGGATGTCGATGAGGCGCTTGTGCGTGCGCATCTCGAAGTGCTCGCGCGAGTCCTTGTACTTGTGCGGCGACTTGATGACGCAGTACACGTTCTTCTCAGTGGGCAGCGGCACCGGGCCCGCGACCGACGCACCAGTGCGCGTCACCGTCTCGACGATCTTCTTCGCCGAGGAGTCGATGACCTCGTGGTCGTAGGCCTTGAGCCGGATGCGGATCTTCTGTCCCGCCATGGCTACTCAGTAGTCCTTTGTCTCGTGAAACGCTCTGGAACCCGCGGGTTCGCGTTCTCGTCTCCGACCCACGCGGTCGGGTGTGTCGCGCTCCTGCCGCACAGATATCCACAAGGGATTTCCCTGCTCAGGGACGCGGCTCAGCCCAAAAGACAACCGCGGAACCGGGGGCTGAACACCCACCGGGCGCCTGGTCTGCACCCCGCTGACACTTCCCGGAAGATTCCCGTACGTCCGCTCCAGCGCTGCCTCACGGCAGATGGGGCGACGAGTACTGTGGGACTCGCTTCCGGTCCCCCCGACGGGAGGCGCACAGCATCGGCACTCGACCGAGCAACCCCGCTAGTCTGCCATACGCGGCGGGGGGCTGGCCAATCGAGCCGAGGATCGTACCCCTTGGGTGACGTGGGTCAAACCCTGGGTGCGCGGTCGCGCCTGCGGGCCTTCTCCGCACGGGGCACATGCGCCCGACCCGGATCCCACCGCGCTCTCCGACCCCAAGCTTCTACCCGCGCCATGGGAACCAGTGCATGTGAGAGCGGGGGACGGGCGACATGACCCGAGAACGGCATCATGCGTGACCGCCCCCAGCAGGTAGGAGGGAGCGAGAGCAGATGTCGGCCGGAGCCTCGGAGCCGATGCCGATCTCCACGCTCCGGGGACGATCTTGATGCAGAACTTCTTGTCGTCTCTGTCTCTGCCTCTGTCGCTGTCTGCCGTCAGAAGGAGCCGGTGACCGCGGACTCCTTCGCCCAGCCCCGTGTCCCCCACCGGCGGATCAGAGCTTGAAGACTCCCCGCAAGGTCCACCCTGCGCCGAGGACCGTGTTCCGCAGGGGGTCCGTCATCTCCCGCGTGTCGAAGCGGAACGTCTCGACCTTGCGCCGACGGCCGTCAGGACCCTGCTCGGTCTTCCACTGTCGGAACACCGCGGGTGCGTGCCCACGTCCGTACTGCGCATTGGCCTGGTCGGACGAACGGTTCTCCCACCGCTCGTCGAGGAAACGCACCTCATGCTTCTCAGGGATCAGGCGCATACGGGTCTTGAGGGTCACGCCCACCCGCGGAATCCGGCACTCCGCCACCAGGTCGGCCTTCTCGGCAGGGAGAGCGTTCCGTACGCGGTACGGCACGTCCGGCCCGTTGAGCGCGAAAAGCGCGGCCCGGATCTCCGTACTCGGCAGCGGTGAGACACCGCTGTCCGGGTATGTGGTGCCGGTCAGTCTGTCCCAAAGACGCCCCATTGCTAGGCCCCCGCCCTGGTGTCTGGACGAACCGTGCGAACGAAGTCCTGAAAGTCTCCCAGGACAGCGTCGTGCTGGGCCGCGGTGGCGGTCAGAGCCAGCCGGATCACCGCGCGCTTGTGCGGATCCTCGGCGTCCGACAGGGACAAGTACACCTGCGACTGGACGAGGTCACAGCGCGCGCCGTCGACAAAGGTGGAGAACGTCAGCCGCTGGGTGAGGGCGGGCGCGTCGGCGGAGCCGACCTCGCGTCGGCGGCCCGCCACCACCGACTCGGCGGCCTCGCGCAGACGCTCCACCGACTCGTCCGCGAGGTCGGCCAGCGTCGCCTCGTCCGGCGGCACCTCGCCGTCGATGGTGATGTTCGCCGCGAACCCGGCATCCGGCTGCGGACGCACCGCAGCGAAGGCCACGCCCGCGGCGTCGAACCCTTCCGGACGGGCCGGGAGCCAGCCCTCTGGCAATCGGAATTCGATGGGCACCGGCAATGTCGTGGGCATTTCGGGCCCTCCTTCCAAGGGAAATGGATCAGAACCAGTTGGTGACGCTGTCCTTGACGGAGCCGATGCCGTCGCCGACCGAGTCGACCGCGTCGCCCATCGCATCGGCCGCGTCGCCGGCGGTCTCGCTCAGCTTGTCCGGATCGACAGTGATCTCGTATCCCACTGCGCCGCCGAGGAGAGGGGACGCTCCGGCCTTACCGCCGAGGTGGAACTTGCCGTCATCGTCTCTCTTGTAACCCCACCAGGCCTCCGCACCGGGACCGGCCCACCCCTCGGCCGTCGCGCCGAAACCGATGCCGGCGACCTCCCCACCTCCGGCGACGCCGCCCTTCGCCCCGGCGAACGCCTTCGCGCCGACGGTGAACTCGTCCTTGGTCGCTTTGGCGTTGACCCCCGCCTCGGCACCGGCGAATCCGTCGGCCCGCCCGTAGACACCGGCGTAGGGCCCATACTCGGCCCGTTCTTCGGTCAACGCCCGTAGCCCCGCGGAGGCCTCGGCCTTGCCGACGACGCCCTTGTTGTTGAATCCGTAGTTCGCGGTGGCCCTGGCTCCCCCGTAGCCGTCGGCTATCCCGGCAAGCTTCCAGTCTCCCCTGGTCAGCGTCCCTTCCCCGGTCGCATGGAAGAGGTCGGTGTATGCCTTGACCGATCCCTCCTTGCCGTACTTGGGGTCGGTGGTGACGGAGAAGCCGGCGCCGGGCCCGGTCAGCTTGAGCTTGCCTTCGGGGTCCCACCCGTCCGTCTTCGTGCCGACGGGCTTCTGGCCCGTGTAGTGGTCAATGTGGCCTTGGGCCTGGCCGTTGAAGCCAGTGAACGTACCGTCATTGAGGTCGCCGTCGACCACCACGGTCTGCAAGGCGGTCTCGACGTCCTTGTCTGCGTCGCCCATATCCTTCACGCGCTGGTCGATGAGCTGCTGCCAGGAGCTGACGGACTTGCGGATGCTGTCCTGGTAGTCGGGGTCGTGGCCCCAGGCGGTTCGCTCGGCCTGGCTCAGCTTCTCGGTGTCGAAGGACACCAGTCCCTGGTCGGACACCTTCATGCCCGCTTCGACGGCATCCCTGCCAGACGATTCGAGCTTGACGCGCAGGCCCGTGAACTGCTTATGGGCGTCACGGAAAAGAGAGGCGATGGCCTTCGCCTCGACCTGGGCCTTCTGGAACTCCTTCAGCGTGATGTCGAAGCGCTTGCTGGCGGCGTCCGCGCTCAGGCCCGTCCAGGTCTGCCCCACGGATATGCCGTGCACGTCCCGCTTGTACGCCACTTCCTGCTTGTGGAACTCCTTCGCCACGGCGTCCCAGCGTTCGGCGGCCGTGGTGAGTGAAGAAAGGTCGGTCGTCATGATCTCGTGATACGTCGGCATGGGTCCCCGTTGAGTGCGCTGGCGTAAGAACCGTTGGAGAGCGAAGGGGATCAGAAGCCGTCGAGCGACGACGACTTGCGCACGCCGGTCCCGACTCCGACGTCCGTCCCCGTCAACACGGTGTTAGTGCTTCGCAGCGCAGCCTTCTCCGACGACAGCCGGTTCATGAGGTGCCGGACCTGCTCGTCCCAGGCCTTGTGCGCCTTCCCGACCGCACCGGATGTGAGCCAACCGCTCCCGTCCTTCGGCCCGAACGCCTTGATGGCGGCGCCCATCTCCCCGTCCGCTCGTTCCCCGGCCTTCTTGGTTTCGGGCTCGATGTGATCCTCGATCGCCTTCGCAGCGGCCCGCTTCTCAGCGGGCGACGACGCGAGATCCGGCTTGCCGCCGGAGAGCCCGCCGCCCGGGTCGCCGGGGAGCTGGTTCAGCCGCATACCGATCGGAGGCGTGGCTCCGGCAGCGACTGTCGGGTGCTCGCCTGTCGACTGCGACATGAACATCCACCCCTGTGTGGTCAGTTGGCGTGCGCCTGCCAGGCTAACAGCGCCTGATATTCCAACGATGTCAGCCCTTGGGTGAGGACATTCCGCCGAAGGGGTCGCCACCCGCCGCTAGGCGGCCGAACGCCGATACTTACGGGCGATGACGGTCGCGAGACCTCCGAGGAGCACCACGGCCCCCATGCCGAGGGCGATCCAGAGGGAGCCGCCTCCGGCGCCCTTTGAAGCAGATTCGCCTGCTGCGCTGTGAGCCTTCGCCACGGACTCCTGCTCCTTGGAGGCAACAGCACCCGGAGAGGGCGCCGCGGTGGCCGCAATTGGGAAGTCTGGGAGTGGATAAGCATCGGCCGGCCCCGGATCGCCGGGGTCCTGCAGGGCGATGCGAGGACGGACGATGCCGTAGCCGATGGAGTCGTTGCGCTTGGCGCCGTCCGTGGGGCCGCCGGCGGTGTCGAGCATGACGCGCAGGACCTGGTTGTTGGTCCATGTCGGGTGCTTGGACCAGATGAGGGCGGCGCTGGCGGAGGCAAGGGCGGTGGCGTCGCTGGTGCCGTGGGAGCGGCACAAACCCGAGCCGTTCGGGCATACGGAGTACATCTCTTCGCCAGGCGCGGCCATGTCGACCTGCGGGCCGTACTCGGACTCGGTGGTCTTGCGGAGGTCTTTGCCGACCGCGCCCACGCCGACCACGCCCGGAGTCGCGGCAGGGTATTCCACTGGGTTTCCCTTGTCTTCGCTGCCGCTGTTTCCGACGCCGGCGAAGATCAGCGAACCCTTGTCCAGCGCGTACTTCACAGCGTCGGTGAGTTGCTCCGACCCTTCGGACACCGCCATCGAGATGTTGATCACCTGTGCGCCCTGGCGAACGGCGAAACGAATCCCACGGCTCACGGTCTCACTGAACTCCTTGGTGTATCGGGCGCCGTCCAATCCCCTATCAGGTGTCCGTACCGGGAGGATCTTGACTCCTGGTGCGAGGCCGAAGGTGCCAGCGCCTCCGTTGGCCTTGCCTGTGCCGGCGATCAGAAGGGCCATCCCGGTCCCATGCCCCTCGTAATCCGTGTGCTCGTCGCCGGGTGAGTCTGGTGCCTCGTCCATGCCAGGGAGTACCTGGCCCTTCAGGTCGTGCAAGTCGGCGTTCACGCCCGAGTCGATGACGGCCACGGTGATGCCCCTGCCCGTGCTGGTCTGCCACATCTGCTCGGCCTTCATGGCCGTGAGGTGCCACTCCCGCTCCCGGATGGACTCCGCGTAGGCGGGCGTGGTCGCAATGCCCACCAACAGCAGGCCCACGACTCCGGAGACGGCGTTCCCAAGGCGGGCGTTCCTTATCGTGCTGGCAGGCATCTACTTCCTCGGGGTCTCATGTGCAGGGTCGGTCGACTTACGTCGGCCAGGTCTCCAAGCGGCCTACTGCTGCCCGGTCTCCTGCTCCTCGGTTCGGGTGCCGTCCCTCTTTTCCCGCTCGTTATTCCGTCTCCGCGATTTCGATGTCCGGGAGCCGTTCGGCGGCGCGCCCGTACGCCCGACAGCGCTCGACGTGGGCGTAGTGCCATCGGGGTCCTGGTTTCGCACCAAACCCGAGCCACCGCGGGTGAACAGCCCAGTTCCCGAGCCTTTCTGTGGCTTCGGGCGGCCACCCAGTACGCCGCTCTCCGGACCGGTTCCCATGCCCCGCAATTCAGGCGTCGCGCGCTGACCATTGCGAGCTCCACCGGCACCGGCAGGCCGCTTTGGACCGCTAGCACCGCGATCAGGCGTGCTGGGTGTTTCACCCCCCACGACGGTGCCGCGCGTCAGCCCACGGGAAGGCCGAGCAGCAGCCGGTCCCGGGGTCGGTGACGTGGGACGGCCCCCGACAATGCCGTCGCTGCCCGGCGTCCGTCTGGGAGTTGCGACTGCCATCCCGCGTCCAAGGGGGACCGCAGGCCGTCCTCCGACTACCGGACGTGCCGCGCCTGTCGGGCCCCCCGGCTCGGCGACATCTCCGATACCCCGTACGCCTCGGGAGACCGGTCCCGCCGGTCCGGGCCTGGGCTGAACCGTAGGACGACCGCCGGCCGTCGTGCGCTCCGGACCCACCAAGCGTCCGGGCGAACCCGGCGCGCCACTCGGCATCGGCGGAATCGTCCCCGTGGGAGGCGAACCACCGACCTCAGCCCTTCCACCACTCGGCGGGCCGACCGGACTCACAGGAGGTGCCAAGGGTGTTTGCGGCAGTACCTGCGTCCCGTCGATCTTCACGCCCACATGGTCCGAGGCTTCGGGGCGCGATCGTCCAACTGTTCCCGGCGAGCCGGATTCATCGCTCATCCCTCCTCGACGCCCAGTGGCCTCGGCCGCAGTCCTAGACACCCCGGATGAGAACGGGGCGGGAACCGTGTGTCTGCTTGATGACGTGCTGACGGCCCCGCCTCCGGTCGACACGACTTCGTTTGACCAAACACTTCGCGGATCAGGCTGAATCGCCTTCGGCGGTGGAGGGAATCTGGGTCTTTCCAGTCCGTCCAGTTGCGTCGCCGACAGGCGGTACGCCTGTCCCAGCTTCGTCATCTGGGCGGCGGCCT